>JAJZYI010000004.1 GCA_021798135.1 Actinomycetes bacterium
CCGGCGCACCCGCACCCGCACCCGCACCCGCACCCGCACCCGCACCCACACCCGCACCCGCACCCGCACCCGCACCCGCACCCGCACCCGCACCCGCACCCGCACCCGCACCCGCACCCATGGTGGCCGTCATCCCGGTCCAGGGAGCGACGCTGCCTGCCGGCGCCGACGAGGTCGTGGCGGAGGCGGGCGGCAGCGCCATCGTGATCGGCGACGGCGCCGCGGACGCCGCTGCCGCCCTGCGCTGCGGACGGCACGTCGAGGCGTGGGAGGCCGGCACGTTCGCGCCGGGCAGGTGGGCCGCCACGCTCGCCCCGGCCCTGCACGACCGCCTGGTGGTGGTGCTCCCGGCGTCGCCCGACGGCCGCGACCTCGCCCCGCGACTGGCGGCCGCCATGCGCCGCCCGCTCGTCACCGGTGCCGTCCGCGTCGACCTGTCGGGCGCCGTCGCCGCCACCCACGGCGGGCTGGTGCACGAGCGCTACGTCGCCCGCGGCCCGTTCGTGGCCACGCTGGCTCCGGGCAGCCGGGGGGTCGCCGCCGCCGACGTCCCTGCGGACCACCACGTGGTGGGCGCGGCGTTCGACGCACCGGCACCGGCTGCGGCGGTGCCCGACGCCGAGGTGCTGGCGGTGAGCCCGCCCGACCCCGCAGCCATGGACCTGGCGGAGGCGCCGCGGATCCTCGCCGGCGGTGCCGGGCTGGGCGGTTCCGAGGAGTTCGCGCTGCTCGCCCGCGTCGCCGACGCGCTCGGCGCGTCCGTGGGCGGCACCCGGGTGGTGACCGACGGCGGCCTGCTGCCCCACAGCCGCCAGATCGGCACCACGGGCGTGACCGTGCGACCCCGGCTCTACATGGCCTTCGGGATCAGCGGCGCCGTGCAGCACACCGGCGGGCTGCACGAGCCCGGTCACGTGGTGTCGGTGAACGTCGACGCCAGCTGCCCCATGATGGCCATGGCGGATCTAGCCATCGTCGCCGACGCGCCGGCGGTCCTCCGGGCGCTCGCCGACCTCGTCGGCACGCCACCGCACGGCGCCGGCACCGGCGACCCGGCCCACGGCAAGGGCACCGGCGACCCGGGCAGCGCCGGCACCGGCGACCCGGCCCGCGGCACGAGCACCGGCGAACGGCCTCGGGGCTCCGGCCCCACCGGCAGCCCGAGCCCCGAGCCCGCAGGCGGGAGGGACCGGTGAGCGCGCCCGGTTCGCTCACGGCCAGCGACAACGCGGCCAGCAGCGACGCAGCCCGCTTCGACGCGGTCGTCGTCGGCGCCGGACCGGCCGGGTCCGCGGCCGCGCTCGTCCTCGCCCGCCGCGGCCACCGCGTCTGCCTGCTCGAGCGCGGCCCGTACCCGGGCAGCAAGAACATGTACGGCGGCGTGGTCTACCCGCGCATCCTCGACGAGCTGCTGCCGGGCTGGTGGGAGGAGGCCCCCGTCCAGCGCTGGGTCACCCGGCGGGCCACCATGATGCTCACGGCCGACCAGGCACTGACCGTCGACTTCCGGTCCGAGGCCTGGGGCCAGCCGCCCTACAACGGCGCCACCGCCCTGCGTCCCGACTTCGACGCGTGGCTGGCGGCCAAGGCCGTCGACGCTGGCGCCCTCCTGGTGACGTCGACCACGGCGACCGGGTTGCTGCGCGACGGGCCCGGCGGCACCGTCGGCGGCGTCACCACCGACCGGCCGGGCGGCGACCTGCGGGCCCGCGTCGTCGTCGCCTGCGACGGCGTCAACTCGTTCCTGGCCAAGGAGGCCGGGCTCTACGGCAAGCCGGACCCGGCCAACTACACCCTCGGGGCCAAGGAGGTCCTGGCCCTGCCGGCCGCGACGATCGAGGACCGCTTCGCGCTGGGACCGGGGCAGGGAGCCGACTTCGAGATCATCGGCTGCACCGGCGACATCGCCGGCGGCGGCTTCCTCTACACGAACCGCGACTCGCTGGCCGTCGGCGTGGTGCTGCACCTCCCGGCCCTCGCCGCCGCCGGCGTCCGCCCGGAGCAGCTCATCGCCGGCCTGAAGGCGCATCCCGCGGTGGCCCCGCTGGTGGCCGGGGGCGAGCTGGTCGAGTACTCGGCGCACCTCATCCCCGAGGGCGGCTACGACATGATGCCGACGCTGACGGGACCCGGCATGCTCGTCGCCGGCGACGCCGCCGCGATGTGCCTGGCCGCGGGGATCTGGCTGGAGGGCGTGAACTTCGCCATCGGGTCGGGCATGGCCGCCGGCGAGTCAGCGGCCGAGGCGCTGGAGCGCGGCGACGTGTCCGAGGGGGGCCTGTCCGGCTACGAGCGCCGCCTGCGCGACGGGTTCGTGCTCCAGGACCACCGGCGGCTCCGCCACGCGCCGCACCTCCTGCTGTCGGACCGCGTGCAGCGTCGCTACCCCCAGCTCGCCTGCGACATCGTGGAGGACCTGTTCACCGTGACCAACCCCGAGCCCAAGCCCGGCATCGGCAGGCTCGTGCGCCGGCGGGTGGCGTCGTCCGGCGTGCGCCTGCGCCACCTGGCCGCCGACTCCTGGCGAGCGCTGCGGACGTTCGGATGATCCCCGCCAGCGCCCCCGTCCCGGTGTCCTTCGAGGACCGCATGGCGACGGTCGACTTCCGGGTCGCCGCCGACGCCCACATCACGGTGGACGGCGACGCCTGCCGCGGCTGCAGCACCCGTGCGTGCGTCACCGCCTGCCCGGCCAACCTGTTCGTCCCGATGGCGGACGGCGGCATCCTCTTCAACTACGAGCAGTGCTTCGAGTGCGGCACCTGCTACCTGGTGTGCGACACCGCCGGCGCCATCACGTGGCGCTACCCGGAGGGGGGCCACGGCGTGGCCTTCCGGCGGTCGTGACCGTGCCCGCGGCGCCGGGGCCGGCGCCGGCTGCCGCGCCCGGGCCGGTCCTCGCCTGCCGCCAGTGGGCGGACCGGCGTGCCGACGTCGACCCGCTCACGGGCACCGTCACCAGCGACCCGCGCAGCGCGGCGGCGTCGCCCGCCGACGACGCCGCGCTCGAGTGCGCCCTCCGGATGGCGACGGCGTGGGGCACCCACGTGGTGGCGGTGACCGTCGGGCCGCCAGGGAGCGAGGCCGTGCTGCGCGAGGCGCTGGCCGCGGGCGCCGAGCGGGCCGTGCGGGTCGACGCCCCGGAACCGGGCGACGCCGCATCGGTCGCCGCCGCCATCGCCGGCGTCGCCGGCATGGTCGGGGCGCGCGCGGTGCTGTGCGGGGACATGGGCTGGGGCCGGGGATCGGGAGCGGTGCCGGCCCTCGTCGCTGCCGTGCTCGACGCCCGCCAGGCCCTGGGGCTCGTCGACCTGGCCACCGATCCAGAGCAGCCGGGCGTCGTCACGGGATGGCGGCGGCTCGACGGCGGCCGGCGCCAGCACCTGCGCGCCGCTGCGCCGTTCGTGGCGTCGGTCGAGGGCGGCGTCGCGCTCCTCCGCCGGGCGCCTCTCGCCGGCGTCCTCGGCGCCGGCCAGGCCACGATCGAGGTCGTCGCCCCCGCGGGCACGTGCCCGGTCCCGTCGTGGACGCCGTCGTCGACCGGCCCAGGCCGCCCGCGCACCCACGTCGTGGACGGCCCCGACCCGGACGATCCCGTCCGCCGGCGCGTCGAGCTGCTCACCGGCCTCACCGCCGAGCGGCCGGCCCGCCGGGTGGTGCGGGCCGAGCCCGTCGACGCAGCGCACCAGCTGATCGCCGCCCTGGCGGACTGGGGCGAGTGGTCGTGAGCGGGCGGGCCCTGGCCGACGTGCCGTGGCCCGCGGTGGCAGGGAGCTGCGCCCGGACCATCCTGGCCGTCCCGCTCGGGTCCACCGAGCAGCACGGCCACCACCTGCCCAACGGCACGGACACGGTCGTGGCCGACGCGCTGGCAGCCGGTCTGGCCCGCCGCCGGCCCGACGTGGCGGTCGCACCCCCCCTCCCCTACGGGGCCAGCGGCGAGCACGCCGGCTTCCCCGGGACCCTGTCCGTGGGCACGGCGGCGACAGCCGCCGTCCTGGTGGAGCTCGTCCGCTCCGCCGACGCCTTCCGCGGCGTGGTGCTCGTGAACGGCCACGGCGGCAACGCCGACGCCGTCGCCGCCGCCTGCGAGCGGTGCCGGGCCGAGGGCCGCCAGGTGCTCGCGTGGTCGCCGGCCGCCGCCGTGACCGCTGCGGCCGCCGGTGCCGGCCGGCAGCCCGACGCGCACGCCGGCTGGGTCGAGACCTCCATGATGCTGGCGATCGCGCCCTCGCTCGTCCGGACGGCCGACGCGGTGGCCGGCGCGACGGCGCCGCTGCGCGACCTGCTGCCCGAGCTGCGGTCGCGAGGGGTCTCCGGCGTGAGCGCCAGCGGCGTGCTGGGCGACCCTGCCGGCGCCACGGCCGACGCGGGCCGGGCCCTGGTCGACGCGTGCGTCGACGACCTGGCGGCCGCCGTGCGGGCCCGCTTCGGCACCCCGGACGCCGTCCGCGCGACCTGGGAGCGAGGCGCGACCCGTGGGTGAGGACGCGCACCGCGCTCGCGGCGGCAGCGCGCCGGTCGCCCTGGTCACCGGGGCCGGACGCGGGATCGGCGCCGCCGTCGCCCGCCGCCTGGCGGCCGGCGGGTGGCGGGTCGCCGCGCTCGACGCGTGCGCCGACGACCCGGCCCTCGCCTACGCGCTGGCGACGGCCGCCGACCTCGACACCGTGGTGGCGGCATGTGCCGACGCGTTCGAGGCCAGCGCGGCCGGCCACAGCGCGGCCGGCCACAGTGCGACCGGCCACAGCGTGGCCGTCACCACCGGGTCCGGCGACGGGCGTCCCGGCGCCATCGGCTTGCGGGCCGACGTCCGCGACCAGGACGCGCTCGACGCCGCCGTCGCTCAGGCCGCGGCACGGCTCGGCGGGGTCGACGCGGTGGTGGCCGCCGCGGGTGCGGTCGCCGGCGGCGAGGAGTCGTGGCAGACGCCGGACCGCACCTGGGAGACGATGCTGGGGGTCAACCTGACCGGCGTGTGGCGGACCGCCCGCGCAGCGGTGCCCGCCCTGCTGGAGCGGCCGGTGCCCCGGCACGGGCGCTTCGTCGCCATCGCGTCCGCAGGGAGCACGGTCGGGCTGGCCCGGCTGGCCGCGTACAGCGCAGCCAAGCACGGCGTGGTCGGCCTCGTGCGCAGCCTGGCCGCCGAGCTCGCGGGGACCGGGGTGACGGCCAACGCCGTGGCGCCGGGCACCACGGACACGGCCATGGGCCGGGCCAGCGCCGCGATCTACGGTCTCCGGGCCGAGGACCTCGCCACGCACCACCTCGACCAGCGGCTGCTGCAGCCCGACGAGGTCGCCGCGCTCGTCTGCTGGCTGTGCGGTCCGGCATCGAGCGGCGTCACCGGCGCGCTGCTCCCGGTCGACGCCGGCATGACCGCTCACTGAGGCCAGCCGGCGCCCGCCGCCGCCGGCACCTGCCGGTGAGGTGCCCGCCGGTGGGGCACCTGCCGGAGGCCGCCTCGGCAGCGACCGCGTGACCGGCGCTCGCCGGGGCGACGCCGAGCGTCAGCCGCCCGCCCACGGGGTCGGCCTGCCGCCGGCGCACTGCGCGGCCACCTCGCCCAGGGCCCAGCGGCGGAACGCGACCACGTCCGCCGCCGCCGGCATAGCCAGCAGCAGCCCGTCGCCGCACCACCGGTCGATGTCGTCGAGCAGGGCCGCCAGCTCCAGCGCCATCGGCCCGGTGTCCACGGGCACCGCCACGCGGACGTCGACCTCCCGGTGGCCGGCCGCCCGGGCCCGCTGCCACCGGGCCACCGCCGGGGCGAGCGCCGCCGTGACGGCCGGGCCCAGCCGGGCCAGGCGGTCGACGGGGCCGGCCAGCCGGGCGTCGACGGCGTGCCCCCGGTGCCCGGGCTCCCCCGCTCCCGGCGGGGAGGCCGGCCCGCCCGCGGCGCCGGCCGGCGGCCGGCCGGGGAGGGCCAGGCCCCCCACCAGCACCTGCAGCTCGCGCCACACCGCGGCGTAGTGGGAGGACGACCGGACCGCCGTGGCGACCGGGGCCCCGAGGAGCGCGACGGGCGCTGCCGGCCGGCCGCCGCCACCGGCCACGGCGGGAGGCCACGGCGCCGCCGCGCCGCGGCGGGCAGACGCCGGCGAACCGCCGACCTCGAACCAGACCACCTTGCCGCCGCCCGCCACCTCCACGCCCCAGGCGTCGGCCAGGCGCCGGACCAGCACCAGCCCGCGCCCCGTGCTGGCGTCGGTGCCGAGTTCCTGCACGACGGGGAGCAGAGGGCTGCCGTCGGCGACCTCCACGTGGACGGTGCCGGCGTCGACGCGGGCCCCCACCGCCAGCTCGGTGCCCGCGTGGATGACGGCGTTGGCCACCAGCTCCCCCACCAGGATCTCGGCAGCGGCTCGGGCGTCCGGCGCCACCGACGGGTGGCCCTCGAGGAGCGACACCAGCCAGCGGCGGGCGGCCGGGCCGCTCGCCGCCACCGCCGGCAACCGCACGCCCGACGCCACCGGCCTGCCGCCGGCCCCCGCAGCTCGCCGGCTGCCAGCCCCCGCTGCCGGCGCACCGCTCGCCGCGACGACAGGCGCCACGGCACCGGCGCTCGCCGCGACGACAGGCGCCACGGCACCGGCGCTCGCCGGAGCGCTCGCGCCCGGCGTGCCGGCGGGAGCTGACGGCTCCCCGGCCGAAGGCGCGCGGGCGGCTGCCTCACCGGCTGCCGCCGCACGCCCGACAGGAAGGTCGAACGCCAGGAGCGCGTCGGGGGCTCCGACGGTGAGGACGACCACGTCGTCCGCGGTGTCGCGCGCCGCCAGGGCGTCCGCCAGGCAGGTGGCGGCGCGGCGCGGCCACGCTTCGAGCGACGTGCACCCGGCGGCGGCGACCAGCAGCCGGTCGATCCCGTCGGTGATCAGCTCCCCGCGTCGCTCGACGAGCCCGTCGGAGTAGAGCACCAGGACGTCGTCGCGCCCGAGCAGGACGGTGGTCTCCGCCGCCGCCAGGCCGCCCCCGGTCGCCGCTGGGGCGCTCGCCGACGTGGCCGCCTGGCCGGGGACCCACGCCGCGGGCCCGGCGTCGGGGAGCGCCGTGCCCAGCATCCGCTGGCGCCCGCCGTCGACCACCTGCAGGCGCCCGGGACCGACGACCAGCGCCGGCGGGTGGCCGGCCGAGGCCAGGCACACCCGCCCGCTCCCGGGCTCCACCACCGCGACCACCGCACTGACGAGCCGGGTGTCGCCGAAGGTCGCCAGCAGCCGGTCGAGCTGGCGCAGGACCCGACCCGGCCGGGGATCGGCGACCCCGTAGGCGCGCGCCGCGCTGCGGACCTGGCTCATCAGCGCGGCGGCCGCGGGGCCCTTGCCCATCACGTCGCCCACGCTGACCAGCACGCGTCCGTCGTCGAGCGCGACGGCGTCGAACCAGTCGCCGCCGACCTCCGTGCCGGCGGTGCCGGCCCGGTAGACGGCGTCGAGCACCACGCCCGGCACATCCGGCAGCTCCTGGGGGAGCACGGCGCGCTGCAGGAGCGTGGCCAGGCCGCGCTCGTGCTGGAAGCGCGATGCGTTGTAGAGCGCGGTGCTGGCCCGAGCAGCGATCTCGGTGGCGAGCGACAGGTCGTCGCCTTCGAGGGCACCGGTGTCGATGCCGCACAGGAAGACCATCACGCCGATGCGCTCGGCACCGGCGATGAGCGGCAGGGACACCACGTCGAGCGGCGCTGCACCGGCACCCCGGCCGGACTGCGGATCGTCCGCCGCGCCCGGCGCGCCCCCCGGCCGGATCTCGGACACCGCCCGCCGCCCCTCGGCGAGCGCCCGGGAGGCCGGCCCGTCGCCCCCCGGCCCGGTGTCGCGTGCCACCACGTCCCTGAGCAGGTCGGCGGAGCCCGGCGTGCGGCCCGCCAGCGCCTCGCAGCGCAGGCCGGGCCCGTCGGGGACGAGCACGGCGCAGGCGTCCGCCATCGCCCCCACCACGAGGTCGACGAGCCGCGCCATGGCAGCCGACGGCTCGAGCGACGAGGCCACCAGGCGGCTCACGTCCCCGACGAACGAGAGCCGCCGGCGCGCCCGGCGCTCCTCCTCGGCCAGCCGGGCCCGCTCGATCGCCTGGGCGCACTGGCCTGCCGCCGCCTGGAGGAAGCCGCGCTCCTCGTCGGCGAACCGACGCCGGACCGACCACGACGCCGACAGGAACCCGACCGGCCGGGCCGAGACGACCAGCGGCAGCACGCACACGGCCTGCAGCCGTCCGTCCAGCACGTCGGCCGCCACGTCCGGCCACGAGCGGGCCAGGGCGTCGGCCGAACCCGCGAACACGGGCTCGCCCGTGCGCACCACGGCGAACCCGGGCATGTCGGGGGCGACCGGCTCGCGCGGCCAACGCTGCCCGGCGTCCGTCCGGTAGCCGACGGCCCGCAGGAACCTCAGGACCGGGCCGCCTTCGGCCTCGCCCGCCGTGACGCCGAGGAGGGCGGCGTCGGCGCCGACCTCGGCACGCAACGACGCGAAGGTCGCCTCGGCGACCTCCGCCACGGTGCCGCACGAGGCGAGGGACGCGGAGAGCCGGTGCAGGCGGTCGCTCGCCTCGACGGCACGCCGCCGCCGCCGCTCGCGCTCGCGGCCCCGCTCGGCGTCGGCGCGGGCCGCCTCCGCACGCGTCCGCACGCCGGCAGCCCCGACGGCAGCGGCCGACCCCGCTGCGACACCGCCGATGACGAGCCCGTGTGCCAGGGCCGACGACCAGTGGTGCACCCAGCCCAGGCCGACCGCGGCGCCCACCGCCAGCACGGCGAACACCCCGGTGAGCGCCACCGAGGCCACGGCGGAGACCGCGACCGGTGCCGCGACCAGCAGGGCGGCCGCCGGCGGCTGCGCCAGGCCGACGCCTGCCGCCAGCGCCGCGGCCCACCAGCACGAAGCGCCGACGACCACCAGCCGGGTCGTCCTGCCTCCCGGGCGCCGCCGCCACCGACGCCGACGCTGCGCCACGGGGGCGGGTCCGGTCGGCCGCGGCGCCCCCGGCGCCGCGCCGGCTCCGGCCCTCGGCCCGGCCCTGGTGACCGTCATGCCGTCACGCTAGGCCGTGGCCCTCACCCGGGCACGCACACCAGCCCGCCCCGTCCCGACCCGCGCCGTTCCGCCCCGCGCACCCCGGAGCCGTGGCGGGCGGGTTGCGGACGCCGGGCACGTACACTCGCGCGCCGACACCCCACCGGCCCGCCGACACCCCACCGGCCCGCCGACACCCCACCGGCCCGCCGACATCACGCGAACCCACCGGCCATCCGACATCACCCAGCCCGACCGGGCCGCTCGACACCACGCAGCCCGACCGTGCCGTTCGACACCATGCGACCCCACCGGCCATCCGACACCACGCAGCCCGACCGTGCCGCTCGACCGGGCCTGCCGCCCGGCTTCCGCCTGCGCCTCGACCCCAGCACCCGCCGCGTCGACGGCGGCACCGTCGTGGTGGGCGGCGCACCGCTGCGGCTGCTGCGGCTCAGCCCGTCCGGGAGCGCGTGGCTCGACCGGCTGGCCGGCGGCCATCCGGTGCCGGACGACCCGGCCGTCGGGCTCCTGGCACGTCGCCTGGTCGACTGCGGCGCCGCCCACCCCCAGGCTCCTCCGCCGCAGACCGGTCCGGACGGGACGGGCCCGGTCCCGCCCGTCACCGTGGTCGTGCCGGTGCGCGACGACGCCGACGGCGTCGGCCGGCTGCTGTCGAGCCTGGTCGCGGGCGGCGGGTCGCCGTCAGGAGCTCCGCACGCCGCAGCACCGGCCGCGGACCGCCTACGAGTGGCGCCCCAGGCGGTCGTGGTCGTCGACGACGGCTCCGCCGATCCGGCTGCGCTCCAGGCCGCCGTGCGGCAGGCCGCGGGGGGCGGGCCGGGTCCCGGCCCCGTCACCGTGCTGCGCACCGCCGGCAGCCGCGGTCCCGCCGCCGCCCGGAACCTGGGGGCAGCGGTGGCGGGCACCGACCTGGTGGCGTTCGTCGACGCCGACGTGACGGTCCCCGACGGCTGGCTCGGCCCGCTCGTCGCCCACTTCGCCGACCCGGTCGTCGCCGCGGTCGCCCCGCGGGTCACGGCACCGCCGCCTGGCCCGCCGGGATCCGGCGCGCTCGACGGCCGCCTGTCGGCCTTCGACGCCGTGCGCTCCCCCCTGGACCTGGGGGGTGAGCCGTCGCCGGTGCGACCCGGTGCCCGGGTGCCGTTCGTGCCGTCCGCGGTCCTGGTCGTCCGGCGCCGCGCGCTGGTGGCCGTCGGCGGGTTCGACCCGGACCTGCGGACCGGGGAGGACGTGGACCTCGTCTGGCGGCTCGCACGCGAGGGCTGGACCGTCCGCTACGAGCCCGCCGTGAGGGTGACGCACCGCGTCCGCCCGGACCTGGCCGGCTGGCTGGCACAGCGGTTCGGGTACGGGACGTCGGCGGCGCCCCTGGCCCGGCGGCACCCGGGCGCGCTCGCACCCGTCCGGGTGTCGCGGTGGAGCGCTGCGGCGTGGCTGGCGGCTGCGCTCGGGTTCCCCGCCGCCGGTGCTGCGGTCGCCGGCACCACCACAGCGGCCCTGGTGCCGCGGCTGGAGGGGCTGCGCCACCCCGTCGCCGAGGCCGTCCGCCTGGCCGGACGCGGCCACCTCGCCGCCGGTGCCGCGCTGGCCGAGGCCGCCCGCCGCCCGCTGTGGCCCGCAGCGCTCCTCGCGGCGGCCCGCTGGCCCCGGGCTCGCCCGGCAGTCGCCGTTGCGCTGGTCGCCGCGCCGCTGTGGCGGTGGGCACGGGCGCGTCCGGCCGGGACCGGCCCGGCGGCGTGGCTGGCGCTGCACCTGGCCGACGACCTGGCCTACGGCGCTGGCGTGTGGGCAGGGTGCCTCCGGTGGCGAACCGCGGCCCCCCTGGTGCCCGACCTGTCGGACTGGCCGGGCGGCGCCCCCGCCCGGCAACGGGTTTCGGGTCCTCCCGACCAGGGAACAGCATGAGCGCGGGACCTGCACGCGGTCTCGCAGAGAGGACGCCATGGTGGCCGGCCATGCCTTGACGGCGCGACGGTACGCCGTCCGCCACCGGAGCCGGCGGTGAGGCGAGGCAGACGGCCACCGGAGCCGGCGGAGCCAGCGGTCAGGCGAGGCGGCCGGCCGCCGCAGCCCGGAGGTGGCCGGCCGGCGGTGTGGCGAGGCGGACGGCCACCAGAGCCACCGCAGCCCGGAGGTGGCCGGCCGGCGGTGGCACGCTTCCCCGCCCTGCCGGCTGGCGTCAGCGACGCCCGGGCGTTCGTCCGCCGGTCCGTGGGGGATCCCCGCCTGGTCGACGACGCGCTCCTGCTGGTGTCCGAGCTGGCCAGCAACGTGGTGCAGCACGCGCGCACGCCGTACGAGGTCAGCGTGGAGCACACCGCCAGCGGGGTGCGCGTGGCCGTCCGCGACGGCTGCCGCCGGCCGGCACGCACCACCCGGGCACCGGTGGACGCGCCCGGCGGGCGCGGCCTTCGGATCGTGGCGTCGCTCGCCTCGCGCTGGGGCGTCGAGCGCCGGCGTGTCGGCGGCAAGTCCGTGTGGTTCGAGCTGGACGTCCCCGCGGTCTAGACCACGGGGTCCTGGCTGGGGGCCGTCGCCCGCGCCCGCACGCGGCGCACCACCCACCAGCCGATCCACGCCACGATGAGGACGCCAGCGACGATGCTCACCGGGGTGAACGCGTTGGACACCGCCGACCAGTTGCTCGCCAGCGCGTCGCCGGCGAGGGCCAGGCCGAAGGTCCACGGCAGGCTTCCGGCTGCCGTCAGCAGGCTGAAGGGCACCAGCGGCATCTCGGCGACGCCGGCCGGTAGGCTGATGAAGGTCCTGACGACGGGCAGCACGCGCGCCACCAGGACGGCGACGGCACCGCGCCGGGCGAAGAACCGCTCCGCTCGGTCGAGGTCGTGCGGGCGCAGCAGCACGTACCGGCCCCACCGCTCCACCAGGGGTCGCCCGCCGATCCTGCCGACCGCGTACGCCACCCAGGAGCCCACCAGGTTGCCGGCCGCACCGGCGAGGGCCACGACGACGACGTCGAGGTGGAGGTGCACGCCCGCCACGGTGAGCCCACCGGCGAGCGCTCCGCCGAACAGCATGATCGCCTCGCTCGGGAGCGGGATGCACGCCGACTCGAGCACCATCAGCACGAACACCGCGAGGTAGCCATGCCTGCCGATCTGGGACACGACGAGATGCTCCACGGGCCTCCCCCTCCGGGCAGCGTCAGCGCCGCGCCCGCACGCCGACGTGCGGCGAGCCCACCGACGGACCCTCCGAGCGTAACCTGTGGATCATGCGCACACGGATCGCCCGAGGCCGGGCCCGGGCGAGCCGTTGGGCGCCTCGTCGGCGTGCCGAGCCGGCAGCGCCCGCCCGAGCAGCGGCGGTGAGCCGATGAGCATCGAGCACCTGCTCACCACCTACGGGTACGCCGCCGTCTTCCTGCTCGTCGCCCTGGAGAGCCTGGGCATCCCCCTGCCCGGCGAGTCGATCCTGATCGCGGCAGGCGTGTACGCCGGCCACACCCACCGGCTGTCGGTCTGGGTGATCGCCATCGTGGCCGCCACGGCCGCCGTGCTCGGGGACAACGCCGGGTTCTGGATCGGCGACAAGGGCGGCTACCGGCTGGTGCGGCGCTACGGCCACTACGTCCGGGTCGACGAGGCCAAGCTCAAGGTCGGCCGGTACGTGTTCGACCGCCACGGCGGCAAGGTGGTCTTCTTCGGCCGGTTCGTGTCGGTCCTGCGGACCTACGCCGCCTTCCTGGCCGGCACGCTGCGCATGCGATGGCGGACGTTCCTCGTCTACAACGCGGCGGGCGGCATCCTGTGGGCGGCCCTGTACACCTTCGGCTCGTACGCCGCGGGCAACGCGCTCAGCCGGGTGTCGGGGCGGATCAGCCTGGCGGTCGGCGTCGTCGCCGTCGTCGTCGTGGTCGCCGGCATCCTGCTCGTTCGGCGCCATGCCGGCAGGCTCACCGCCCGGGCGGAAGCCGCCTATCCGGGCGCGTTGGGCGACCGGTGACCCGCCGGCCCGCCGCACCGACGGCGTAGGCCCGGGACCGTGTGCGGCCGGATCGCCCTGTACACGCCGCCCGAGCGGCTCGCCCGGGCCTTCGGCGCCCGCCTGTCGGACGACGTCGACCCGGCCGCGCCGCCTCGCTGGAACGTCGGGCCCACCAGCCAGGTGCTCGCCCTGACCGCGGTTCCCGGCGAGACGCCCGGCCGGACCGGGGGCCCGGCGGGACCGGACCGGGCGGGCGGCAGGCCCGGTGCCGTTGCGGGCCCGGCGCGTGACGCACCGCCCGCGGCGGGCGGGGGCACGTCCGGGCCGGACCACCCGGCGCTCGTCCTCGGCCGCTACCGCTGGGGCCTGGTCCCCTCGTGGGCGGACGACCCGTCGATCGGCTCGCGCCTGTTCAACGCCCGCGCGGAGACGGTCGCCACCAAGCCGTCCTTCCGCTCCGCCTTCCGCAGCCGGCGCGCCGCCGTCGTCGCCGACGGCTTCATGGAGTGGCAGGCCGGCCCCGGCGGCCGCCAGCCGTACTTCTTCCGGCGCGCCGACGGAGCCCCGCTGGCGTTCGCCGGACTGTGGGAGCGATGGCCCGGGCCCGGCGGCGACCCCGGCGTGACCGCGATGGTCACCTGCACCGTCATCACCACCGACGCGGGCCCCGACGTCGCTGCGGTCCACGACCGGATGCCGGTGGTGCTCGAACGGGAAGACCTCGACCGGTGGCTGCGGCCCGAGGGCGGCCAACCCGACGTCGCCCGTGCCATCCTGCGTCCCGCCGCCCGCGGGGTGCTGGTCGGGTACCCGATCGACCGACGCGTCGGCAACGTGCGCAACGACGACCCGGCGATCATCGAGCCCACCGGGCCCGCGGGTACCTGACGCTCCACCGCCAGGGCGACAGGCGACAGGCGACAGGCGACAGGCGACAGGCGACAGGCGACAGGCGACAGGCGACAGGCGACAGGCGACAGGCGACAGGCGAGGCTGGCGGCCGACGGGGTGGCCGCCAGCCGCCGTCGGCCGGTCAGCCGCCGTTCGCCGGCGGTCGCCAGCCGCCCAGCACGCGGCCCACTCGGCGCAGGACGCGCAAGGCGACGAGCCCGCCCCGCACCATCCCCGTCTCCGGCGTGTCCGCCACCACGCGGACCACGGCGACCCGGTGGCCGCCGAGCGCCTCGACCAGCGCCGCCGACTCCATGTCCACGACCGAACCCACGCGGGCCAGCTCGCGGCGGGCGGCGCCGCGCACCACGCGCTCGGCGGATACGACGGTCCGCTCGACGACCGCAAGGCCCGAGGCGGCGAGCGCCCGACCGAGCTGCGGTTGCGGCGGCAGCCGGCGCTGCTCGCCGTCGGCGCGGCAGACGGCCTCGGCCAGCACCACCGTGCCGCTGGCGAGCCCCGGGTCGAGCCCACCGCAGACGCCCGCGACCACCACCGTCTCGTCGGGCGCCAGGCCGTCGCTGAGCAGCGCACCCGACAGGGCAGCGCGCTCTGCACCCATGCCGACGACGACCGGCCGCCCGCCGACCGCCACCGCCTCCACGCGCATCGCGACGACGACGACAGGGCGGGCCGCACGCCGGGCCGACCCGGCCCCACCAGCACCTGCGTACCCACCCGTGCTCTCGGCCACCGGCCTCCTCCGACGTCGCTCGCTGGCCATCATCGCCCAGTCGCCCCCGACGGGGCACACGCCCGGCCGACACCCGACCGCCGGCGCCCGGCAGCCTCCTGCCGACGGCCGCCACCCGGCACCCGGCACCCGGCACCCGGCACCCGGCACCCGGCAGCCTCCTGCTGGTAGCCGGGACCGGCGGCAGTCCGGGCCGTCGTGCCAGACTGCCCCGATGGTCGCGTTCGTGGTCGCGGCGGCGACGTCGGCCGCCGTGTGGCTCGTCCTGGCGTTCGGCCGCGGCTCGTTCTGGCGGGCCCGCCCACGCCTGCCCCGGTCCCCGGTCCCGGCGCGCTGGCCGTCGGTGGCCGTCGTGGTCCCGGCACGCGACGAGGCCTCGCTGCTGCCGCTCACGCTGCCGGGGCTGCTGGCTCAGCGGTACGCGGGCGACGCTCGGGTGGTCCTGGTCGACGACCAGTCGACGGACGGCACGGCGGCCGTCGCCCGGGCGATCGCCGAGGCCCACGCCGGCGGCAATCCCCTGCCGCTGGTCGTCGCAGGCACCCGCCCGACCCCGCCCGGCTGGGCAGGCAAGCTCTGGGCCCTGCAGGAGGGTCTGGAGCAGGTCGGCGACGTGGACATGGTCCTGTTCACCGACGCGGACATCGCCCACCCGCCGGACTCGCTGGCCCGCCTGGTCGCCGCGGCCGAGGAAGGCGGGTGGGACCAGGTCTCGCTGATGGCGCGCCTGGACGTCACCGACGCCTGGGACCGCCTGCTGATCCCGTCGTTCGTCTACTTCTTCGCCATGCTCTACCCCTTCCGCTGGGTGGCCCGCCGGCCGCTCCGGCGGCGCACGCCGCCATCGCCCCGCCGGGCGGCCGCGGCGGGCGGCTGCCTCCTCGTGCGCCGTGCCGCGCTGGCGGCGGCGGGCGGGATCGCCGTCGTGCGCGGCGCGGTGATCGACGACGTCAGCCTGGCCCGCGCGCTGGCCCGGGCCGGCGGCCGCCTGTGGCTGGGCTACGGCGAGGACGTTCGCAGCGTGCGGCGCTACGACGGCCTGGGCCCGCTATGGGCCATGGTGACCCGCAGCGCCTACGTCCAGCTGCGGTGCTCGCCCGTCGCGCTGGCGGGCACGGTGGCCGGCCTGCTGCTCGTGTTCGCCGTCCCTCCCGTGGCGGCACTCGTCGGCGTCGGCCTCGGCTGGTCGGTCGTGGCCGCGCTCGGTGCCGGCACGTGGGCGCTGATGGCGGCGACCGCTGTGCCCATGCAACGCCACCACGGGCTCCGGCGGTGGCGGGCGCTGACCCTGCCGGTCGCGGCGCTGGTGTACCTCGCCATGACCGTCGACTCGGCACGCCGGCACCACCGCGGCGAGGGCGCCGCGTGGAAGGGCCGCACCTACGGGCCGGAGGCGTCGCTCGAAGCCGGGCACCGCTCGCGGCGCCGACCCACCCGGACCACAATTCCCGGCTCCGGCGATCCCAACAGCGCTGCCGGCTCCTCAAGCCGTGGTGGTCGCCGCCGACAGGACACTGATGCCCCGACCGGGCCGCCGGGCCCCGACCACGCCGCAGTCCGCCCCTGAGCCGGACGAACGGGCCTCGCCCTCCCGCCAGGACCCGTCCAGAGCAGGCTCTCGCGGAGCCGAGGCCGCGGGAGCTGCGGGGATCTGCCCGACCTGCCTGGCGCACACCACCGGCAGGGCGACGTGCCCGCGCTGCGGCGACCGGCTGCTCCCCGCCGCCCGCCGGCCCGAGGCGGGCGCACATCCCCGGCCCGACGCGGGCGACGGGCGGCTGGCACCGTCGGCTGGCCGTCGCACCTCGACCCCACCGCCGCCGGCGCCGCTCGACCTGCTGCTCGGACCCGCCTTCAGGCGCGTCCGCGACGGCGCGACGGCAGGCACGGCGCCCCTGCTGCCCGGGCCGCCGGCCCGATCGACGCAGCCGGCACCGCCGGCCCGATCGACGCAGCCGGCACCGCCGGCCCGCCCTCACGCCGCGGGTGGCCAGTCGGGTCACTCTGCGGACACGATGGACGCCGCCGAGGTCGCCAGGGTGGCTGCCAGCATGGTCCAGCCCACCGCGAGCGCTCCTGCGGGACGGCACCGGCAGGCCCGCCCGCACGCGACCGAGAGCCGCTCGGGCCGGGCCGTGCCGCCGTCCGGGCCGGTGCTGGCCCGCGACGGCAGGGCCCGCTCCCGCTCCGTGCCCTCCGGCACGGTCGCGGCCGTCGCCGCGTCGATCGCCGTCGTGGCGTGCTTCGGGGCCGGGGCGGCGCTCGCCAGGGGCTCGAACGCACCGGGCGGCTCCCATGCGGGGCCCGCGGCCGGCACGGCTGCGCCCGTCGACGCCGGTGTCGGCCTGGTACCCGTTGCGCCCAGCCGACAGTTCACCGCGTCTGGCCAGGGATCGGCCAGCACGCTCTCGTTCCACATCGACAGCCGGTGGTCGCTCGAGTACCAGGTCGAGTGCCCGGGTGACACGCTGGCAACGGCGTCGTTCTCGGTGGTCACGGGCAGGTCGACGGTCGCCGGCATCGACACGAGCGTCGTCGGCTCGGCCAGCGGCAGCCGGGCGGGCCTGCCGCCCGAGACGGTGGCGGTTGTTGTCACGGTGCCTGCCTCGTGCTCGTGGGGCATCCGCGCCGCCGGCCGCGCCGGCTGACCGGACCCCGGCCACACCGCTCGGGCTTCCACCTGCGGCTCCTGGCTCGCCGACGGGCGCGCACGCGGAGGGGGCCCGGCCTCGACGGCCGGGCCCCCTCCGGGCACTGCACACTGTCTCGACGTGACCACGAGCCCGGTGTGGGCTGGCGGCCGCACCTGGCCGGGACTAACCCGGCGTGGCTGTCAGCGAAGCCGTCGAGGCAGCCATGGACGTGCCGACGCTCAGGGGAGCGTCGGGGTGAGCGACACCGTCGAGGTGATCGAGGACTGCCCGGCCTTGAGGGGCAGGCCCATGATCAGGTTGCTGAGGCCGGCGATGAGGCCCGGGCAGCTCGGTGACGCCTGGATGGCCGGGACGCTGAAGTCCCCGGCGGCAAGGGTGCCCGTCAGGTTCTTCAGGATGTTCCCGGTCAGGGGCGCGCCCGACACGGAGCCGCTCGTACCGGTGGTCATCGTCGGGTTGAACGGGCCCACCGTGCACTTGAACAGCCCGAGCAGGCTCACCGTGGCCGTCATGGAGAGCTGCATCGACGTGCTGTAGGCGGTCCCGGTGGAGTTCCCCTTGAGCGTCGCCGTCGCCGGGGCGACGACCGAGGTCGTCGTGGGCAGCCTCAGGAAGCCCAGCAGCGTGGTCGTCGCCGAGCTGAAGGTGAAGTTCGACGGCTGGATCGTTGCCGTGGCGGTCGAGAAGTCGAGGAGCCCGCAGAGCGTGCCCGACAGCCCGGAGACCGTGGCGGCGGAGCCGAACTTCGCCGTGGTGTTCGAGAGCGTGCCCGTGAAGGCGATGTTGCCGTTGCCCCCCGCCGGACAGCTCGACGTGGTCGAGCTGGACGAGGACGACGAGGTGCCGGACGACTGCGACGTCCCGCCCCACCAGTTGTGGCCGGTCGCAGCTCCGGCAGGCACGGCCAGGCCGGCGACGCCGAGACCCGCGGCGAGCGTGCCAGCAGCAACGGCCGAGGCCAGGAGCCGCCGACGCCCACTGCGTGTGGCGCCAGGCACGGCGCGCTGGACAGTGCTTTCCATGTCCTACCCCCCAGGGAGACAGGAGCCGCACATCCCACGTGACGGCTCGTGTGGCCCCATGGTACGCGAGCAACGCCGATTCGTCACTCCCTGTAGCGGAATTTTTTTGCCCTGGCTGCGCGCACGCTGCCTACCAGGAACAGCGGCGCCGCTACCAGGAACGATGCGCGGGCGCCACGCCACGGCGCGCCACATGTGCCCGTGCGAACGCGCGGGGTGGCGTCGGTCCTCGGTGGCCCGCCATGCGTGGAACCCGCACGGCCGGGCCCGGAACCGCCACCGTGGCCGAGCGCCGGGCACGCAGGCCCGCCGTGGCCGAGCGCCGGGCACGCAGCTCCGCAGAGCGCGACGGCGGCGAGCCCGGCCGCCGGCCCGACCGCCGACGACCGGGCGGCGGGCTCAGCCCCGGTGCTTCGCGCCGCGGGCCGCGTCCACGAGCTCGAGCAGTGCCCGGGCGTCCAGCGGCAGGGCCAGGTAGGCGTCCACGCCGTCCTCGAGCACCCGGCGCGCCTGGTCCGACGCCGGATCGCTGCCGACGACCGCCACCACCGGGCCGCCGGGGCCGGCGAGCGCGCGCACGGCCGCCATGGCGGAGGGGTCGGCGGCACCGGCGGGCGGGAGCTCCACCACCACGAGGTCGGGGAGCAGCTTCCGCAGGGCGTCGGCGGCCTCTTCGCCGTCCTCGGCCACCACGACCTCGGTCCCGGCCCGCAGGGCGGAGACCTGGCGGACGAGCTGGGCCACGGCCCGGTCCGCAGCGACCACCAGGACCCGCATGGGCGCCGCCCGCTCACCGCCCCACCGCCGGTCGGCCTCGGCCTGCTTCGCCGTCGCCTCCGGAAGCGGCTCGCCGACCAGCTCGTCGGACGCCGCCATCGGCCGCGCCGGCACCTCCAGCACGAACCGCACCTCGTCGCCCCGGCTCGCCGCCGCTGCCGCGCTCGGGTCGAGCCCGCCCGGCGCTGCCCCCGCGCCCGAGCCCGCGCCCGGGCGCTGGGCCGGCTCGCGGACCTCGGTCAGCCGGCCGCCCATCTGGCTGGCCAGGTAGCGGGCCAGGGCGAGGGCCACACCGTCGCCGGTGACGGCCGCCGACGGCCGCGGGCTGGCTGCGGACTCGACGGCGATGCGGACCCAGCCGGGCTCGGGACCCGTCGCCCGCAGGGTGACGGCCGCGCCGGGGTCGCCCTGGCGGGCGGCGTCCACCAGCGTCGCCAGGACCTGCTCCAGGCGGCGGGGATCGGCCCACACCGCTGGCAGCTCCTCGGCGACGTCGACGGCCACGCCGCTGGTGCCGCCCACGCCGGCGAGCGCCGCGCCGACGGGGATGGAGGCCGGGCGGAGGTCGAGGTGGCCCGTCTCGATCCTGGCGATGTCCAGCACGCCGTCGATCAGCGACAGGAGCCGGCGGCCGGCACCCAGGATCTCCCCGGCCGCGGCGGCCTGCGCGTCGGCGAGGTCGTCCATCTGGAGGAGCTGGGCGAAGCCGAGGATGGAGTTGAGCGGCGTCCGCAGCTCGTGGCTCATCCGGGACAGGAACTCGCTCTTCGCCAGGCTCGCCCGCTCGGCGGCCACGACCGCTGCCCGCAGGTCGGACTCGGCGGCGAGCGCGGCCGTGACGTCACGGGTGACGACGACCACGTGGGTGACGTTGCCGTGCTCGTCGCGCTGGGCGCGTCCGCGGGAGTCGACGGTGACCCAGCGGCCGTCGCCGCGACGGATCCGGTACCGGATGACCACGTCCGGGGTGTCCCCGTGCAGCATGTCGGCCAGCGCGGCGGAGACGGCGGCGCGGTCGTCGGGGTGCACCATGGCCGTCAGGTCCTCGAGCCCGGCTCGCGACGCGCCGTGGCCGAGCAGCCCGACCGTGCCGGCGTTGTGCTCCACGACCGCGCCGGCACGGTCGAGCACGGCGATGAGGTCGGGGCTCGTCTGCATGATGGCGTCCAGCACCCGGTCCCGCTCGGCGAGGCGACGCTCCGCCGCGGCGCGCACCGTGATGTCGGTGGCCACCCCGACGACTGCCTGGGCGGCACCCGTCGCGTCGCGCACCGCCGCCGAGCTGACCAGGAAGTCGCGCACCCCGTCGGCCGTCGGCACCCGGACCTCGACGAGGTTCGCTGCGCCGGGGTCCGCACCTCCTGCCGCCGTGGCGCCGGCCGTCCGAGCGATGACCTCGGCGTGGTCCGGCCACAGCTCGGCGGGGAGCCGGCCGACGGCCTCGTCGGGCGACCGCAAGCCCGACAGCCGGCAGAACTCCCAGTTCACCATCAGGTAGCGACCGCCGGCGTCCTTGACGAAGACCGGGGCAGGCATGTGCTGCAGCACCGCGCGCACCAGGCCGAGCCGGCTCTCCGGTCCGCCGCCGACGTCGTGGCCAGCGTCGGCCACCCGCCCGGCGGCCAGGACCGCGTCGCGCACCGGGTCGTGCCGAGCCGTCCAGACGACGGGCAGCCAGGAACCGTCCCCGTGGCGCATGCGCACCCGGACCCCGGTGATCTCGTCGCCGGCCCGCAGCCGCGCGTTGGCGTTGAGGAGCAGCGACACGTCGCTGGCATGCACCAGCTCGGCGATGCGGCGCCCGACGAGCGCCGACGCCGGCATCCCCAGCACCGACGGCGTCGTGGGCCCGGCGCGCAGGAGCACGCCGCGGAGGTTGGTGACCCACCACAGGGTCCCCGGCACCCGGAGGAGGCCTGCCGGCGCTGCACCAACCTCCGGTCGGCCCGTGGGCGTCACCCGCCTGCCTCCGGCTCGTCCACCAGGGCGTCGACCACCGCCAGCAGCTCGCCGACGGCGAGCGGCTTCGTCAGGTACGCGGCCGCGCCCGCCGCGACCAGCCGCTGGCGCTGGGCGTCGGTGGCGTCGGCGCTCACGACCACGACCGGGATGCCCGCCGTGGCGGCGTCGGCCCGCAGCGCGGCCAGCACGGCGTCGCCGGTCAGGTCGGGAAGCCCGAGATCGAGCAGCACCAGGTCGGGCCGGCTGCCTCGGGCCGCCGCGATCGCGCTCTCCCCGTCGCCGGCCTGCGACAGCGCGACGCCGCCGCGCCGGGCGAGCACCCGGCGCACCAGCTCGCCGCTCGCGGCGTCGTCCTCGACGAGCAGGATCCGCAGGGGTGGCCTGGCGTGCCGGCCGGTACCCGGACCGCCGTCGGCCGGCGCAGGCACCGGCGACGGCGCCCGTCGGAGCCGGATCACGAACACGCTGCCGGTGCCGACCACCGACGCCACCTCGATCGCCCCGCCCATCTGCTCGACGAGGTTCCGCGTCAGGGTCAGGCCGACCCCGGTGCCCTCCACCCCGCTGTGCTCCGCGCCCAGGCGGTCGAAGGGCTCGAAGAGCCGGCCGAGGTTCTCCGGCGCGATCCCGACGCCGGTGTCGACGACGGCCAGCCTGACCTGGTCGTCGGCGACCGACACGGACACCCGCACCGTGCCGCCCCGGTGGTTGTACTTGACGGCGTTGGACAGGAGGTTCAGCAGGGCCTGCAGCAGGCGCTGGCGGTCGGCCAGCACCCAGGGGCTGCCCCCGCCCACCCCCGCCGCACCACCCGGGGCGCCGCCGTCCCCCGCAGTGCCGGGCTCCGCTGCCTGCCAGCCGGACAGCACCAGGCGCACCCCCCGCTGGTCGGCGAGCGGGCGAGCCAGGTTGACGGCGTCGTCGACCACGGCCAACGCCGAGACGGGCTCGAGCACCAGCTCGAGATCCCTCGTCTCGGTCCGGGCGACGTCGCGCACCTCGTCGATCAGGTCACGCAGGTGCCGGCCGGCGCGGACGACGTGGTCGACGGCCTCGCGCTGCTCCGCGCCCAGCACGTCGGCAGCGAGCCGCTCCGCCGCCTGCAGCACGTCGTCGATCGGCGCCCGCATCTCGGTGCTCATGCGCGACAGCAGCTCGCCCTTCGCCCGGCTCGCCTCCTCGGCCACCGCCGCCGCCCGGGTCAGCTCGATCTCGGCCCCGACGGTGGACGTGACGTCGCGGGCGACGACGACCGCCCCGCCGGGCTGGTCGCCCTCGCCGACGACGGGCCGGGCGGCGGCCTCGAAGGTCAGCTCCCGCCCGTCCTCGTGCACCGCCCGGTACCGGCAGGGGTCGACGGCCTCGCCGGCGACCACCCGCTGCAGCCAGTCGCCGAGCAGCGGGCGGTCGTCGGCGTCGATCCGGGCCCACAGCTCCCGCACGGTGACGGGGCCCTCCAGGCCCAGGGCGGAGGAGCTCGCGTCGCTGAGCTCGGCGACACGGCCGTCGGCGCCGACCAGCACCACGATGTCGGGGGAGGCCCGCACGAGCGCGTCGTAGAGCTGCTCGCGCGCCGCCAGCCGCTGCAGGGCCCGGGTCCGGTCGGTGACGTCGGTCGCCAGGGCGGCGATGTGCGTGACGCGCCCGTCGGGCCCGCGCAGCGGGAAGCGGACGACGTAGAGCGCACGCTCGCCGGCGGGCCCGGCCACGACCTCGTCGCCGGCGACGGAGATGCCGCCGCGCAGCACCTCGCGCTCGGCCGGCGACAGCCCCGTGCCGGCCTGCACCCGCGCCGCGCCCACCAGCTCCTGGTGGCGGCGGTTCGCCAGGACCTGCCGGCCCCCGACCTCGACGACCGAGATCGCCGACTGCGACCGCTCGACGGCGAGCTCGAGCGCCGCGCCGCGGGCCTGCGCCTTGGCCTGCTCCTGCCAGCGTGCCGTCACGTCCTCCGCCCAGATCGACACGGTGCCGTCGACGTCGCGCCACGCGGCCCACGACCACCACGCCGTCGCGCCGTCGAGGGTCTGCACGGGCCCCGTCCGCCAGCCGCTGCCGCTCCCCGGCGCCAGGCCCGGCACGACGGCCGCCGGTGCCGCGTCGCCCGCGTCGCCTGCACCGGCCCGGCCCTCCAGGCCCGCACCGGCCGCTCCGGGCAGGGCGAGATCGGCGAGCGCCACGGCCGGCACGGCACCGCCGGGGCCACCGCGCCGGGCGGCGCCCATGCCGGCGAGGGCGGCCTCGTTGGCCCACACGAGGGTCCCGTCCGGACCGAAGGCGAGGAACATCCCCCCTGCCACGTGGCTGAACGCGGCCTCGTCGTCGGCCGTGAGCGCCGCGGGACCGTCGGCAGCGTCATCCGGTCCCCGTCCGCGCACGGGCCCGCCCTGAGGTCCTGCGGGGCGCGGCGTGCTGCCCGTTCGCTCGATCACATCGCCATCTCTGGGTCGGAGGGGCGCCCGTCGGACGCGGATCCCACGCTACCGCCAGCCGACCCCCCCGAGGGCGGTTCCACGGCCGCTCGCGGCCCGCCGTGTCCGGCCCGGACCCCCTGGCGCCTCACGCCGGACCGGCAGGTCCCGGGCCGT
Organism: Actinomycetes bacterium; assembly: GCA_021798135.1. Taxonomy (GTDB): domain Bacteria; phylum Actinomycetota; class Acidimicrobiia; order Acidimicrobiales; family UBA8190; genus JAJZYI01. The sequence goes on from JAJZYI010000004.1 coordinate 23,632, forward strand.
CGGCCGGGAAGACACCCGTCGCCTCGGCGGTCACGGCACCGTCGTGGCGCACCGCCGCCACGGCCCGGACCACGCCACCCTCGGCGCCGGTGCACCGGGCCGACAGCTGCACGAGCTCCCGCAGCGGCGTCGGCCGGCGGTAGCGCACACGGAACGTCCCGGTCGTGCTCGGATGGCCGGCGAGCAGCACGGCGACGCCCAGCATGTGCTCGGCGACCATGGCGATCACCCCGCCGTGCACGCACGTCGGTGGCCCCTCGTAGGTGTGGTCGAACCATGCCTCGCCTGCGAGCCCGCCGCCCTCGCGCCACAGCCGCACCGGCGGGGCGACGGGGTTCTCGAGGCCCGCCACCGGGCTCCGCGGGAACAGCGCCTGCAAAGGGCCTGACGGGTCCGGCACGTCCCGCCGGCGGGGCTCAGCTCCGGCCGCCGCCCGCAGCCGGCGGACGGCGGACCGCACGGCCGCCGCCGCTCCCGACAGCGCGTCGTCGCCGAGGTCCGATGCCACGGTGGCCACGGCAAGCCGCCTGACGGTGCCCGCCAGGTCCCGGCGGGCCTCCGACGCGTCCTTCGGTGACGTCCCGCCGGTCACCACCGGCCGGCCCCCTGCCCGTGCTGGCGACACGTCGGGCGCCGGGCGCCGCCGGCGCCACTCGCCAGGCCGGCCTGGCACGGCTGGGGCACGCTGAGCCGAGCTGGCCCCGGGCGCCGGGTGCGACGGTGGGTGCCCCCGCTACCGCCGTCGCGCATGCCGACGGTGCACAAGCGGCCGTCGCGCATGCCGGTGGTGCACATGCCGGTGGTGCACATGCCGGTGGTGCGCACGCCGATGGTGTCCACGCCGGTGCCCTCCGAGCCAACGATCAGCAGGCCCACGGCCCGCAGAGGCACGATCCACGGTCCGCGGCTGCACGGTCCACCGGTGGACGGCGAGGGCAGGTGCATCCGGCGCGCGGGCCGCCATCCGCTCGGGCGGAAGCGACGCCCTTGCCGGCGCCACCAGTCGCCCGAGTGTAGGGCACGTGCCGGCAGTCCGTCGTTCGCCCACCGGCCGCGCGTACGCTCTCGCTGGGCACTTGTGGAGGTGGGACGTGGCGAGCGACTGGGCGCGGCCGGTGGTGCACTGGGAGATCGTGGCGCGCGACCCGGAGCTGCTGCGCGAGTTCTACGGCCGGCTCTTCAACTGGCAGATCGGCGACGGGCCGCTGATGGCCATCCCGGCCGGCATCGGCGGGCCCGAGGGCGGTCCAGCGGGGCACATCCGCGAGGGCGAGCACGGCGGGGTCGTGCTCTACGTCCAGGTTCGCGACCTGCGAGCCTCGCTGGCGGCGGCGACCGAGCTCGGAGCGAAGGGCGTGACGGCGCCCGTGCACGTGCCCGGTGGGCCCACGGTGGCGGGCGTGCAGGATCCCGAGGGGAACACGGTCATGCTCGTCCAGCAGTGAGGGTGCACAGGTGCTGATCGAGGTAGCGACGTTCCGACTGGCAGCCGGTGCCGGCAGCGAGGTGTTCGCTGCGGCCGAGCGCGCCCTGGCCACGGTGGTCCTGTACCTGCAGCCGGGGCTCGTCCGCCGGACGGCGGCGCGCAACGAGGACGGCGAGTGGCTCACGCTCACGATGTGGCAGTCACGCGAGGACGCCGAGCGGGCGGCATCGGCGACGGCCGGCCACCCCGTCCGGCGGGCGGCAGACGCCCTCGTCGACCCGGCGTCGATGGTCGTGCGCCGCTACACCACGCTCGACTGAGCGCACGGGGGTGCCGGCGGGCACGGCGACGGCGGGGGCGACCGGCGGCGTGGCGCGCCCGGCGCCCAGGAGCTCGCCGGCTGCCACGGGACCGACGGGCAGGGGCTCGTCAGCACGACGTGCCGGTCGCCTCGCGCAGGTCCTCGGCCAGCGCCACGAGCTCGTCGCCGTACGCCTGCAGCTTGACCGGTCCGATGCCGCTGATCGACAGCAGGCCGGCCTCGGTCACCGGCAGGGTGGCCGCCACCATGCGGAGGGTCCTGTCGTCGAGCACGACGAAGGCGGGCTTGCCGATCGACGCCGCCCGCTCGCTGCGCCACTGCCGGAGCCGCTCCCACGCCCCGCCCGCCGCCGGATGGGCGAGGAGCGCCGGCTGGCCTGCCGCGACGACCTCGGTACCGAAGCCGACGGTGGTCGTCGCCGGGCCGCCGCCGACCTCGGCACGGACCCCGTCGCGGCCGGCCTCCACCACCCGGTGCTCGTACCCCCCGAACGTGAAGGCCGTGCCCGCTGCCGCCGGCAGCAGCTCGGCCGCGCCGCCGGCACGGCCCGGGCGTCCCTGCACCGCCCCCGACCGTCCCGCCGAGCCCTGCCGCCCACCTGGGCCCGAGCGCCCGGCCCTGCCCGCGGCGGCGGCCGGGCGGCTTCCGGCACCGGCGGCGAGCGCCGGCGGCCGGCCGGGCGAGGCGAGCTCGGCGAGGAAGGGCGAGGGCGAGGAGCCCGGGACGACCGCCACGGTCCGCCTCCCACGCGTGAGCGCGACGTGGAAGACGCGGCGCTCCTCCTCGACGTCCTCCGCCAGGCGATGCGGGAGCAGGCCTGCGCTCACGTGGTGGAGGACGACGTGCGGCCACTCGCGACCCTTCACCGCGTGGACCGAGGAGAGCAGCACGCCTCCCTCCGGTCCTGTCACCTGGAGCTGCTCGGCCAGCCACCCGCCGAAACGGGCCGGGTCGGGCTGCAGGTCGGCCAGCTCGACGAGGGCGTCGAGGTCGTCGCCGTGCGCGGCGATCGCACCGTGGCTCCACCGGTCCAGTGCCGCAGCGGTGGCGTCGAGCCCGCCGTCGCCGACGCGCTCGCGCACGACGGCCAGGACCGAGGCCGTGCTGGCACCGTCTGCGGTCTGACGCACGAGGGCCACGTCCGCCGCGAGGTCGCGCACCTTCGCGGCGTCGCGCTCGCTCCCCTTGTCCGCCAGCCAGCCGGACAGGCTTTCGAGCGAGCCCTCCGACCGCTGTCGCGCCACCAGGTCGAGCAGGGAGGCGCTCATCCCCCGGCGGGGGTGCCGGGCGGCGTCGCGCAGCACCGTGCCGGGCAGCGCGCCGGCCGGTGCCGCGGCGACGGCCAGCCAGGCGAGCGCTGCCCGCACGCCGCTGCGCCGGAGGAACCGCTGGTCGACAGCCCCGGCGACGGCCACGCCGTGGTGGCGGAGCAGGACCTGCACGGGCGCGAGCGACGCGTGGACCCGGGTGAGGACGGCGACGTCGCCGGGCGGCACGCCGGCGTCGAGGAGCTGGCGGACGCGCGCCGCGCTGCGGGTGGCCGGGCCGCCCTCGCCCGACACGACCTTCAGGGCGTCCGCGTCCGCCGGTGCACCCGGTGCCGGCCGGATGGTCTTCGGCACCCGCACCGCGTTGCGCGTGAGGAGGTTGGCCGCGGCGGCGACCACGGGCGCCGGGCACCGGTAGTTCACCTGGAGCTCGTGGGCGCGGGCCCCGGGGACGTAGCGGTCCAGGTCGACGAGCCACCGGGGGGTCGCCCCCGCGTAGCCGTAGATGGTCTGGTCGTCGTCACCGACGGCGAAGACCGCTCCCGCCGGCCCTGCGAGCAGTCGGAGCAGGAGCAGGTGGGCGGGGGTGAGGTCCTGGAACTCGTCCACCAGCAGCACCCGGGCGAAGCGCTGGCTGCGACGGCGGAACCCCGGGTCGCCGAGGAGCCGCTCGACGGCTGCCACGACCTGCTCGTCGAAGTCCACCGCGCCGCGTTCGGCCAGCTCGGCCCGGTAGGCGCGTGCCACCCGGTCGAGGTCCGAGACGTCGGGGAGGTCGTCTTCCACCGACCGAGGGTCGGCCAGGCCCAGGCGCACCCTGCTCAGCGCCTCGATCCAGGCGGCGGCCGGGTCGGTCTCCGACCGGCGCGGCAGGGCGACCATGCCGTCGAGGATGCGCCTGACCTCGGCCTCCTCCACCGTCGACCGGCTCCCGCACAGTCGAAGGCCCAGGGCGTTCAGCGTGCGGACCCGCACGTCCGGGACGTCTGCCAGCCGCTCGCGCAGCTCCGCCGCGGCCCGCACGTTGAAGGCGACGACCGCCACGGCCGGCGCCGGGATCCCCCAGCCCTGCAGCAGCAGGCGCGCCCGTTCGGTCAGCACCCGCGTCTTCCCCGACCCTGCGGGGGCGATCACCCGCACCGACGCCCAGGGCTCGGTGACCGCGGCCAGCTGGTCGGGCGCCAGGACGGACCCGTCCACGGCGGCGGCACGCAGCGGGCGGAGCACGCCGTGCTCGATCGACACCCGGTGCACGACCGGAAGCCCGACCCGCTCGCCGACCGACGCGTCCAGCGGGCCGCCGTCGCAGACCGCGCCGGTGCCGTCGGGCAGCACCACGTCGGGCCCGCCGGCGGCGTGCGGCGCGCCGTGCGCCGAGCCGGGCGGGCTCGCTCCGAGGGCGACGGCCTCCGCCCCCCACCGCCACCGCAGCGTCCCGTCGCCGGCCCTGCCGTCGACGGCGTTCGACCACAGCGCATGGTGCAGGCGCTCGGCGACGAGGTCCACGTCCACCGTCCATGCCCACGGCTGGCGCCCGCTCACGGCCTCGTCGGGCGGCGCGGCCGGGTCGTCGAGCCCGAGGCCCGGCGTCAGCTCCACCACCTGGGCGCGCCGCTCGCGCCAGGCCCGACCGAGCTCGTCGGCCGTGGCGGCGTCCACGCGCGACACCGCCACGCGCGGGCACGACGACCACGGCCCGGGTGCCGGGGCGCCGGGGGCGACGACGACGGAGCGGCCGAGCACCAGGGGGTCGTGCATCCCCCGATCATGGCGCAGGGGTGCGCGCCCGCCGCCGCGTGGCCCCGTGACCGAGCGCCGCGGCCGGAGCGACCGGGGGGACCGGACGCACGCCCGCCATCGTCCGTGGCGGGTCGCCGACCCGGCCGGTGACCGTCAGGCGTGGGTGCCGTGCTCGTGCCGGACGTGGGACGCCGGCTCGAGCTGGAAGGTGGCGTGCTCCACGTCGAAGTGGCCGCCGAGGCAGGCCTGCAGGCGGTCCAGGATCTGCGGCGTGTGGCCGCTGGCGAAGCACTCGTCCTCCACCACGACGTGGGCGGAGACGACCGGCTGCCCCGAGGTGAGGGTCCAGGCGTGCAGGTCGTGGACGTCGACGACGTGCTCCACGGTCCGCAGGTGCGCCCGGAGGTCGGTGACGTCGACCTGCTCGGGAGCCGCCTCGAGCAGCACGCGCCCGGAGTCGCGCAGCAGCCCCCACGCGGCACGCGCCATCAGCGCGACGACCGCGAGGGAGGCGACGGCGTCCGCGCGCTGCCACCCGACCTCCACGATGACGACGCCGGCCGCGGCCGTCGCGAGGAAGGCGTACAGGTCGGTCACCACGTGGGCGAAGGCGCCGGCCACGTTCATGGCGACCCGGTCGGCACCCGCCAAGACGGCGGTGGCGACGAGGTTCACCGCCGCCCCGGCCAGCGCGACGACGACGACGACCCCGCCGTCGACGTGCGGGGGGTGCACGAGGTGCGTTACCGCCTCGACGGCGACCAGCAGGGCCACGGCCGCGAGCGTGACCCCGTTGACGGCGGCCGACAGGATCTCGGCGCGCTGCAGCCCGTAGGTCCAGATCCCCGCGGCCGGCCGTGCCGCCAGGCGCGCCGCCCACAGGCTGGCGGCCAGGGCCCCGACGTCGGTCAGCATGTGCCCCGCGTCGGCGAGCAGCGCCAGGGAGCCGCTCACGACGGCGGCGGCGACCTCGCCCGCCATGAACGCCGCGATGAGCGACAGGGCGACCAGCAGGCGCCGGGCGTCCACCCGACGATGGTCGTGGGCATGGTCGGTCCCCTGCCGAGCACCGGGCCGGCCGGGCCGGCGCCGCAGCCCGCCGGAGCGTCGCCGGGGCACGCCATCGCCGGCGCCGCGACCGGTGCCGGCGCCCGCCAGCGC
>JAJZYI010000208.1 GCA_021798135.1 Actinomycetes bacterium
GCAGCCGGCGCCGGGCAACCGGCGTGGGGCTGGCGGCACCCCGCGGAGCCGACCGCCCCGCCCGACCGCCCCGCCCGACCGCCCCGCTCGGGCGCCACCGGTGCCCCGAGCACCGGCGCGCTCAGGGCTTGAGCAGCAGGCTGGCGTGGTGGGCGAAGGCGGTGAGCGGCGCCGGCCAGATGCCGAACACCACGGTGACGAGGACGCACAGGGCGACGCCGAACGCCGCGCCGGCCGGGATCGCCGGCGCCGGCGCCAGCGATCCCACCGAGACCGCCCCGACCTCGCCCACGCCGACGAGGATCGGGTCCTGGGGCGCCGGAGCCGCCGTGCCCGCACCCGTGACGGCGGCGTCGCCGCCGCCTGCAGCCGAGCGGTCCGGCGTGTACATGAGCACGCCGATGCGCAGGTAGAAGAAGGCGGCGATGGCGGCGGTGACCATGGCGACGACGGCCAGGTCGGTCGAGCCGGCATGCACCGCGGCCGTCACCACCTCGAGCTTGGCGATGAACCCCGTGGTGAACGGCACGCCTGCCTGGGCCAGGAGCAGGATGGCCAGGGCGCCCGCCAGCCACGGCTGGCGCGACGCCAGCCCGCGGTAGGTGCCGAGCGAGTGGTCACGGTCACCGCGACCGGCGACCACCGTGATCACGCCGAAGGTGCCGAGCACCATGAAGCTGTACACGAACAGGTAGTACAGCGACGCCTCCACGCCCCGAGAGGTGGCGGCCTGCAGCCCCAGCAGGATGAAGCCGGCGTGGTTGATCGACGAGTACGCCAGCATGCGCTTGACGTCGGTCTGCAGCAGGGCGACGACGGCACCGAGGGCCAGGGTGATGCAGGCGAGCACCCACACGGGGGGCTGCCAGTCGGCCCGCAGCAGGTGGAACGACGACACGAACACCCGGAGCAGCGCGGCGAAACCGCCGGCCTTCGCCACCGCTGCCATGAAGCCGGTGACCGGGGTCGGAGATCCCTGGTAGACGTCGGGCGTCCACAGGTGGAAGGGCACCGCGGCGATCTTGAAGCCGAACCCCACGAGGAGCAGGGCCAGCCCGGCGAGCAGCAGCCCGTCGTGGAGGGCGACGTTGCGGGCCAGGTAGTCGGCGATCTGGGGGAGGTTGGAGGTGCCGGTCGCCCCGTACACCAGGGCGATGCCGTAGACGAACACCGCCGACGAGAAGCCGCCGAGGACGAAGTACTTGAGGGCCGCCTCCCCCGACTCGGCGCGCCGGCTGTTGAACGCGGCCAGGACGTACAGGGCGATCGACAGGATCTCGAGACCCAGGAACACCACGATCAGGTCGTTGGCGACGCCCATCGTCATCGCCCCCGACGCCGAGACCAGCATGAGGACGTGGTACTCGGGACCGTCGACACCCTCGCGGCGCAGCCAGCTGTCCCCCACCACCGCGGAGACGAACACGGCGCACGTGACCAGCACGCTCACCAGGACGCTGAAGCCGTCCATGACCACGGCGCCGTCGATGTGGGCGTGGGCGCCGCTGTGGAGCACCGAGTACCACTGGAAGAGCGACAGGACCAGGGCGGCGGACGCCGTGAGGACCGTCAAGCTGGTCACCCAGGTGACGTCGAGCGGGCGGCGCAGCAGCGAGGACCACCCCATGATGACCACCGCGCCGCCCAGCATCACCATGATGGGCAGGATCGACAGGTAGTCGATGTGCGGCAGCACCAGGTGCACGGTGGCGGCGGCCAGGCCGGCGGCGTGCGGCAGCAGGTTCACGGCAGCCTCCGGGTCGAGGTGGTGACGACGACGTGGCAGGTGGAGCTGCGCCCCCCGGGCAGCACGCCGGCCTGGCCGTGGTGCTGGCACACGGCCGAGCCCGATGCGGCGGTGCCCGCCGGATCCTTGGCGGACGCCGTCGTGCTCCCGGGACGGGAGGACAGGGCGGCCGTGCCGCCGGTGGCGACGGCCGGCTGGTGGTGGCCGGTGGCAGCGTCGACGTGGTGGACCAGTGCGGTCACCGTGGGGGTGATGCGGTCGAGCACGGGCTTGGGGTAGACGCCGAGGAAGATGATGAGCCCGACCAGCGGCAGCATCACCGACACCTCGCGCCATCCGAGGTCGCGGGTGTGCTCGTCCTCCGGGCGGGGCGCGTGGTGGAACGTGCGCTGGAACGCCCACAGCAGGTACACGGCGGCCAGGACGACCCCGACCGTCGCCACCACCGCCCACCACCGGTGCGTGATGAACGTCCCGGCCAGGACCAGGAACTCGCCGACGAACCCGTTCAGGCCCGGCAGGCCGATCGACGCCATCATGGCGATGGTGAACATGGCGGCCAGCCTCGGCGCGGGCCGCTGCAGGCCGCGCAGCTCGTCGGTCCGCCAGGTGCGCCGGCGCTCCCAGATCCACCCGATCAGGAGGAAGAGCGCCGCGGTGACCAGGCCGTGGTTCACCATCTGCAGCACGCCGCCGGTCACGGCCTCGGTCGACAGGGCGAACGTGCCGAGGATGATGAACCCGATGTGGGCGAGCGACGAGTAGGCGACCAGCCGCTTCAGGTCCCGCTGGGCACAGGCGACGATGGCTCCGTAGAGGATGCCGATGACACCGAGCGTCAGCAGCAGCGGCGCCAGGTCGACCACCGCCCGGGGGAAGAGCGTCAGGTCGAAGCGGATGACGCCGTAGGTGCCCATCTTGGCCATGACGGCCGCCAGGATCACCGCCCCGCCCGTCGGCGACGACGAGTAGGCGTCGGGCGACCAGGTGTGGAACGGGAAGATCGGCGCCTTCACGGCGAAGGCGGCGGTGAACGCCAGGAAGAGCAGCACCTGGGAGGCGAGGCCGAGGTGCGTGGTCTGCAGGGCCAGCAGGTCGAAGGTCAGGTGGCCCGTCTGCTGGTCGTGGATGACGGCCACCGCCACGATGCCGACCAGCAGGAACGCCGAGCCGAGGAAGGTGTACACGAAGAACTTGACGGCGGCGTAGGCCCGCCGGCCGCTGCCCCAGCCGACGATGATGAAGTACACCGGCACCAGGGTCAGCTCGAAGAAGACGAAGAACAGGATCAGGTCGAGCGACACGAAGCTGCCCAGGCAGGCGGCCTCGAGCACGAGCAGCCACATGACGTACGACCGCGACTGCTGGCGGACGGTGGCGCCGAGCAGCGCCAGCGGGAACAGCACCGCCGCCATCAGCAGCAGGAACAGCGAGATGCCGTCGACGCCGAGGTGCCACGACACCCCGAGCTGCGGCACCCACTGGTGCTGCGACTGCATCTGGTAGCCGCCGTCGCCGACCCGGAACTCGACGGCGATGGCCAGGGACAGCGCCAGCGTGGCCAGCATGGCCAGCGTGCCGATGGCGAGCACGGTGCGGCGCTGGGCTCGTTCGCCCACGGACCGGGGCACCAGCGCGCACAGCACGGCGGCGCCGGCCGGCAGCAGGACCAGGGTGGTCAGGTACGGGAAGGGGGCCGTCGCGCTCATGCCGCTCACATCCACGCCCGCGAGGCCATGTAGGCGAGCAGGGCGACCATCCCGAGGACGATGCCGAGCGCGTACTGGCGCACGTAGCCGGTCTGGGCCTTGCGGAGCCCGGCTCCGAGCGCCCCGGCGAGCCGGGCCGAGCCGTTGACCGCCCCGTCGATGACCCGGTTGTCGACCACCGCCGCGGCGAACCTGGCGAGCACGGTGCCCGGGCGGCTCACGCCGGTGTCGATGGCGGCGTCGAGGTACCAGGCCCGCTGCAGGAACGCCGGCTCGAGCTCGGGCCGCTGCGCCCGGCGGGTCCACAGCGGCAGGGCGACGCCCAGGCCGATGAGCGCCATCACGCTGTCGACGACGCCGAGCACCCACTGGGTCCCGCCGGAGAGGTCAGGCGTGAACAGGCGATCGCCGAACACCGGCGCCAACCAGCCGAGGGGGTCCCACGAGGGGTGCCACGGGAGGTTCAGGGCGCCGCCGAGCAGGGCCAGGACGGCCAGCACCACGAGGGGCAGGCCCATGACCCAGGGTCCCTCGTGGGGCCGCCCGTGAGCGGCGCCGTCGCCGCCGTGGGCGTGGCCGTGCGCGGCGCCGGCCGCCGAGCCGGCGGCAGCCGCGCTGGCCGGCAGCTCGCGCCAGCGCTCGTCGCCGAAGAACGCCATGGCCATCAGGCGCGTCAGGTAGTACGCGGTGAGCGCCGCGGTGACGATGCCGACGGCCCACAGGGCCTTGTTGAAGGCGAAGGCGTTGTCGAGCACGTCGCCCTTGGCCCAGAAGCCCGACAGCGGCGGGATGCCCGCGATGGCCAGCCACGCCACGCCGAAGGTCACGGTCGTGAGCTTCAGGTAGCGCCGGAGGTTGCCCATGCGCAGCAGGTCCTGCTCGTCGTCCATGGCGTGGATCACCGAGCCGGCGCCGAGGAAGAGCAGGCCCTTGTAGAAGGCGTGGGCGATCATGAGGAAGATCGCCGCCTCGTAGGCACCGGTGCCGACGGCCAGGAACATGTAGCCGAGCTGGGAGACGGTGGAGTAGGCCAGCACCTTCTTGATGTCGTGCTGGGTCGCGCCGATGGTGGCGGCGACGAACGCCGTCGCCGCCCCGACGGACGCCACCACCAGCTGGGCGTCGTGGGAGGCCGACAGCATCGGGTTGAACCGGCACATGAGGTACACGCCGGCGGTCACCATGGTGGCGGCGTGGATGAGGGCCGAGACCGGCGTCGGGCCCTCCATGGCGTCGGCGAGCCACGGGAACAGGGGGATCTGCGCCGACTTGCCGGCCGCCGCCAGGAAGAGCAGCAGGCACACGGCCGTGCGCGACGCGGGGTCGAAGGCGCCGAGGTGGGCGAAGACGACCTGGTAGTCGAGGCTGCCTGTCTTGTCGAACACCAGGAAGATGGCCAGCAGGAACCCGACGTCGCCGACCCGGTTGTAGATGAACGCCTTCTTCCCCGCCGACGCCGCGGTGTCCCGGTGGAACCAGAAGGAGATCAGCCAGTAGGAGCAGGCGCCGACACCCTCCCACCCGACGAAGGTGACCAGCATGTTGCCGCCGAGGACCAGCAGCAGCATCGAGGCGACGAACAGGTTGAGGTAGACGAAGAACTTCGAGAAGTCCTCGTCCCCGTGCATGTAGCCGATCGAGTACAGGTGGATCAGGGCGCTGATCCCGGTGACGAACAGCGCCATCGTCATCGACAGCGGGTCGACGAGCAGGGTCACGTGGACGCGGAGGCCACCCACGGGGATCCACGACCACAGGACCTGGACCACCGACCGGGCGCCGGGCCCCGAGCGGCCCAGCAGCGCGCCGAACTCGATGCACGTGATGACGAAGGAGCCCAGCACCGTCCCGGTGCCGAGCCAGCCGGCGAGCGGCTCGCCCAGGCGCCGGCCGCCGACGGCCAGCACGAAGCCGCCGACGAGCGGCAGCAGCGGCAACAGGTAGGCGAGGTGGATCATCGTGTGGTCTCGTCCCTGGTCTCGGGGAGGGCGGTCCCGGTCTCGGTACGGGCGGTCATGCGCTCGGTGGTGTCGGTGGGCGGTGCGGCAGCGTCGGTGCGGGCGTCAGCCCTTCATCACGTGCAGGTCGTCGGCGGTGGTCCCGCGTCGTCGGCGGAAGATGGCCACGACGATGCCGAGGCCGACCACCACCTCGGCCGCGGCCACCACCAGCACGAAGAAGACCAGGGCCTCACCGCCGATGTCGTTGAGCTGGCGGGCGAAGGTGACGAGGGCCAGGTTGGCGGCGTTGAGCATCAGCTCCACGCACATGAACATGACCAGCACGTTGCGGCGGACCATGACGCCGAGGGCGCCGATGGCGAACACGACCGCGGACAGTGCGAGGTACCAGCTGGCGGGGACGCTCACGGTGCCACCTCCTCGGGTTCGGGGGACCCGGCCGGCGTCGCGCCTCCGGCGCCGCCGGACGGCTGGCCCCCGTCGCCGGAGGCCGAGGCCGCCTCCGCAGCCGGCCCGGCGCCGGCCTCGCCGGTCCCGCCGCCGCCGGCCA
>JAJZYI010000209.1 GCA_021798135.1 Actinomycetes bacterium
CCGGGCGCCGCCGGCACGTGCCGTGCCGCCCGCCGCGCCGCCGGCGGTGCCGGCGGCGGCGTCGCCGCTGCGGTCACCGAGCCGCGAGCGAAGCTGCAGGACCGCCTTGGTGTGGATCTGGCACACCCGGCTCTCGGTGACGCCGAGGATCTCGCCGATCTCCGCCAGCGTCAGGTTCTCGTAGTAGTAGAGCGACAGGACCGTGCGCTCGCGCTCGCCGAGCTTGGCGATGGCCTGGGAGAGGATCTCCTTGGCCTCCTTGTCCTCGAACAGGGCCACCGGCCCCGCCGTGGCGTCGGCGATGGTGTCGCCCAGGGTCGTCCGATCAGAGCGGTCCCCGCCCACCATGAAGACCTCGTCGAGGGCGGCCACGCCGACGAAGGAGATCTGGCGCAGGACGTCGTGCAGGTCCCGCTCCGACACCCCCATCTCGGCGGCGACCTCGGCGTCCGTCGGGGTCCGCAGCAGGTTCGCCTCGAGCGAGCTGTAGGCCTGCTCCACGGCACGAGCCTTGGCCCGCACCGAGCGGGGCACCCAGTCGATGGCCCGAAGCTCGTCGATGATGGCGCCGCGGATGCGGGGGATGGCATACGTCTCGAACTTGACCGCCCGCGAGGTGTCGTAGCGGTCGATGGCGTCGATGAGCCCGATGATCCCGTAGCTGACCAGGTCGGCTCCGTCCACGTGCTGCGGCAGCCCCACGGCGACCCGGCCCGCGACGTACTTGACCAGCGGCGAGTACAGGACGATGAGCTGCTGGCGGACCTCCGCGTCCCCGGTCGCCTTGTACCGCTCCCAGAGCCGAGCGGACGCGCTGTCGTCTTCAGGTGCCAACGCTTGCTCCTCCCCTACGCCCGCGGGTGGGTGGACCCGTGGACGGCGAGCAACCGCTCCTTGCTCACATGAGTGTAGACCTGGGTCGTCTGCACGCTGGCGTGTCCCAGGAGCTCCTGCACGACGCGGAGGTCCGCTCCCCCGTCGAGCAGGTGGGTGGCGAAGGTGTGCCGGAGGGCGTGCGGATGGGCGGCCACCGGAGACCGCGCCCCGACCACCCGGTGGACGTCCCGGGGGCCGATCCGCCGCCCGTGCCGGTTCAGGAACACCGCGTCGGTGGCGCCGCCGGCGCCGGGCACCGCGTCGGTGGCGCCGCCGGCGCCGGCCAGGTGGTGCCGCGCCGCCAGCCACCGCTCGACCGCGGCGGCGCCCGCCCGGTGCACGGGCAGGCGGCGGCGCTTGCCGCCCTTGCCCAGCACGGTCAACGTGCGGGAACGGAGGTCCACGTCCCCGAGGTCCAGGCCCGTGAGCTCGGACACCCGCAGCCCGCAGCCGTACAGCAGCTCGAGCATGGCGTCGTCGCGCAGCACGACCGCCTCGGCGCGCCTTCCTCCACCCGCGGCGGCGGGCTCGCCCGACGGCGCCGGGGGTGCGGGCCGGCGGCCGCCGTCGAGCAGCACGGCGACCTCGCGGTGGTCGAGCACCCGGGGCAGGCGGGCGGGCCCGGCAGGCACCGCCAGCCGGGCCGCCGGGTCCTCGGCGAGGACGCCGCGCTCGGTCAGCCAGCCGAAGTAGCTCCGCAGCGCGGCCGCCTTGCGAGCCACGGTCGCCCGGGCGTAGCGCCGCGTCGTCAGGTGCGCCAGGTAGCGGCGCAGCACCAGCCGGGTGACAGCCGCGGGGCCGTCGATGCCGCCGCGCCCGCACCAGGTCGCGAACGACCGCAGGTCGGTGCCATAAGCTCGTCGCGTGGCTGCTGCGCGGCCGTGGAGCGACCGCCAGAACCCGTCGAGGTCCCACTCCATATGTACAGAGAGTAACGCCTCCGGCACACAAATAGCTTCGATTTCCCATTTATGGACAAATAGTGGTCCCATTTCGCCAGAATCACACGGAGCGCGGTCTATGATGGGCCGTCACGACGCCGGCCGCGGCATGCGGCAAGATCGCGTGGTGGCGCTCCGACCGGAATGCCGTCTCCGAGCACGGGCGACCGGCGCTGTCCTCGGACGCCTGCCGGCGCCGGCACGGAGGGTCCCATGAGCGCACGCATCCTGCTCGTCGAGGACGACGAGCGCATCCGCGCGTCGCTGCGTCTCGCCCTCGAGGACGAGGGCTACGAGGTGGACGAGGCGGGCAGCGGCGAGGCCGCGCTGGAGCGGTTCGCCGAGCAGCCGGCGGACGTCGTGCTCATCGACGTGATGCTGCCGGGCATGGACGGGTTCGAGTGCTGCCGGCAGATCCGGCGGGGTTCGACGGTGCCGGTCATCATGGTGACCGCCCGCACCGACACCCACGACGTCGTCGCCGGCCTCGAAGCCGGCGCGGACGACTACGTGACCAAGCCGTTCGTGACGAAGGAGCTCGCCGCCCGCATCCGGGCCCTGCTGCGGAGGGCCCGGCCCGCCGACGAGCCGAGCCTCGTCCAGTTCGGCGACATCGAGCTGCGCCCCGACGAGGGGATCGTGCGCCGTGCCGGCCAGGAGGTCCACTGCACGCGCACCGAGTTCCGGCTGCTGTGCGAGCTCGCCGCCAACCCCGGCAAGGTCCTGAGCCGGGAACAGCTCCTGGACCGGGTCTGGGGCTACGACTACTTCGGCGACGGCCGCCTCGTGGACGTCCACGTGCGCCGGCTGAGGACGAAGATCGAGCCCGACCCCGCCAATCCGCGCCACATCCTGACGGTCCGGGGCCTGGGCTACAAGCTGGCGGTGTGACCGGCCCATGGCCCTGCGACAGCACGCCGGGGGCGGCCGGTCCGGCGGCCGCCCGCGGGCCGGCGCAGCGCCGCCTGCGGGGGACGGCGACACCCCGACCACCCCGGACCCTGCCGCACCGTCCGCGTCGGGCATCGGCACGCCACCGGCCGGCGCCGCACCGCCGGCCCGGCGCGCCACCGACGCGCCGGGGTCGGGACGGACCACACGGCTGGTCGTCCGGCTCGGCCTGACCCCGCGGCGGACCCCCCGCGCCCGGCCGGTGCCCCAGGCCGACGGCGGCGACGCCGCGCAGCCGGGCCACGCCAGGCGGGAGCTGCTGCGGCGGCTCACCTCGTGGCTGCCGGGCAACCAGGTCGGCCTCCGGGCCCGGATCACCACGATGTTCGGGCTCGGCGCGCTGCTGCTGTCCGCCCTGATGGGCGTGGGGACCTACCTGGTGGCCCGGCAGTTCACCCTCCACCAGCGCGAGTCGTCGGCGGTGCACCAGACCTTCGTCGACGCCTCCCTGGCCAGGTCGTCGCTGCGCGGGCCCGCTCCCAACGTGGCCGCCCTGCTCGAGTCGCTGGACACCTCCGGCTCGCGCTCGGTGCTGGAGCTGCACGGCAGCTGGTTCTCGGCCTCGGTGCCCGTCGGCGAGCGCTCCATCCCCACGGCCATGCGGACCCTGGTGACGTCGGGGACCGCGGCCACGCAGCTGATCGACCTGAGCGGGGTGCCGACCCTGGTGGTGGGCGTGCCCATCGCCAGCGTGGACGCCAGCTACTTCGAGTTCGTCTCGCTCGAGGACGTCGCCCGGTCGCTGCAGATCCTCGCCCTGGTGCTCACCGGGGCGGCGATCGTGACCACCGTCGCCGGTGCGGTCGTCGGGCGCTGGGCGAGCGGCCGGGCCCTCGACCCCCTCAGCGACGTGTCCCACGCGGCGGAGATCATCGCCCGGGGCCAGCTCGGCGCCCGCCTGCAGGCCGCCGACGACGCCGACCTGTCGCCGCTCGCCGAGTCGTTCAACCGCATGGCCGACGCGCTCCAGGAGCGGATCGAGCGCGAGGCCCGGTTCACCTCGGACGTCAGCCACGAGCTGCGCTCCCCCCTCACCACCCTGGCCACGTCGCTCGGCGTCCTCGAGGCGCACGGCAGTGGCCTGAGCGACCGCGGGCGCACGGCGCTCCGCCTGCTCGGGACGGAGGTCCGGCACTTCCAGCGGATGGTCGACGACCTGCTCGAGATCAGCCGGGTCGACACCGGGTCGGCCGTGCTGTCGCTCGACGACGTCGAGGTCGCCGAGCTGGTCGACCACCTGGCCGCGTCGGGCAGCGCTCGTGGCGTCCCCGTCGCCATCGACCCGGCCGTGGCGCGCCTGCACCTGTCGGTCGACAAGCGGCGCATCGAGCGGATCATCGCCAACCTCGTCGCCAACGCCGCGCAGTACGCCGGGGGCGCCACCCTGCTGTCCGCCGAGCCCGGCGGGCGGCGGCCCGCGGGCGGGCAGGTGGGCGAGCCGGCGGGTGAGCCGGCGGGTGAGCCGGCGGGTGAGCCGGCGGGTGAGCCGGCGGGTGAGCCGGCAGGGGCACCCGGCGGCTCCTGGCCGGCAGGCGGCCTCCCCGCCGCCGCAGGCAGGCCGGCACCCGGCGGGGACGCCTCGCCCCCGGCCGCCGGGCCCGCTGTGCCCGCTGGCGGCCCTGCAGGCGTGGCACTGCCGGGCCGGTGGGTGCACCTCGTGGTCAGCGACCGCGGACCGGGGATCGCCCCGGACGAGCGCCACCGGATCTTCGAGCGGTTCTACCGGGGCAGCGCCTCGGGCCGCCGGGGGGCCACCGAGGGCACCGGCCTGGGCCTGTCGCTCGTGGCCGAGCACGTGCGCCTGCACGGCGGCGCGGTCTGGGTGGAGGACGGCCCCGACGGCGAGAACCGCTTCGTCGTGGCCCTGCCGGCCCATCGCGGCCCCGCCCGGCGCCGCACGGCGGAAGGCCGCGACACGGAGGGCGCGCCGTGAGCGGGCCGGGACGCGGCGGAAGGGGACGTCGGCACCTGCGCCGGCGCGGCGGCCGCACCTGGCGCCGAGCCGGTGCCGCCATCGCCGCGGCCCTGGTGGGGGGCCTGGCACTGGCCGCCTGCGGCGTGCCCATCGGCGACCAGCCGTCGCCGATCGCTCACGGGGCGGTGCCGTTCGACCTGCTCGACCCGTCGGCGACGAGCGGCACGCCGGGGTCGCCGACCACCACCACGCCGTTCCCCACCCAGCGCCTGACGCTGCAGATCTACCTGGTCGGGCCGGCGTCGCGGCTCGTGGCGGTCGACCGCGTGGTCCCGTCGCCGAGCGACCTGGTGTCCATCCTGCAGGCGCTCATCGCCGGGCCGAACAGCACCGAGGCCGCCGCCGGCCTGCAGGGCCAGATCCCGTCGCAGACCAAGGTCCTGAGCGGCACCCAGGTCCTCAACGGCATCGCCACCGTCGACCTCAGCGCGGCCTTCGGCCAGCTGGCCGGCCAGGCCCAGATCCTGGCCATCGCCCAGATCGTGTTCACCGTGACCGGGGACCTCTCCGGCGTGACCGGCGTCGCCTTCGAGATCGCGGGGCAGCCTGCGTCGATCCCCCAGCCCGACGGCGCCCTCGTCAACGTCGCCACCCGAGCCCAGTTCGCCGCCCTCGCTCCGGCATGAGGAGGCCGACCGCCTCGCTCGCCAGAGCGCACCGTCCGCGCCCACGCCCGCGGCGGCGCCTGCGTCCGCGCATGGCCCCTCGGGACGCACCTGCCGGGCACGAGAGGGACCCGCGCCGCTCCGGCGGGCCCGCACGCCGTCAGGTGCCGGCGATGCGGGCGACGGCCTCCTGCCACGGGACGCGGGGAGCGTCGCCCCACAGGCGCTCCAGGTCGTAGAGCTCCCGGGTCTCCTCGAGGAACACGTGGACCACGACGTCGCCGTAGTCCATGAGCACCCAGTGCAGGTCGCCGAGCCCCTCCACCCGCAGCGGGGACCGTCCGACCTGCCGCTTGACCTGCGCCTCGACCTCCTCGACGATCGTCTTCACCTGCCGGGTGTTGTGGCCCGACGTCACCACGAAGGCGTCGGTCACCACGAGCAGGCTCCCCATGGCCATCACCACGGTCCGCTCCCCGAGCTTGGCGTCCGCCGCTCGGGCGGCCACCAGGGCCACGGCGGGGACCTCGGCGGCCCCCCCCGGCTCTGCGCCGCCGGCCGGCACGCGCGCCGGCGAGGTCAGCCGGCCGGCGGCCGCCGC
>JAJZYI010000210.1 GCA_021798135.1 Actinomycetes bacterium
CGGGTTCGTCGACCGGTACGTCTTCCCGGACGGGGAGCTGCACGAGGTCGGGCGGGTGGTGTCGGTCGTCCAGCAGGCCGGTTTCGAGGTCCGCCATGTCGAGTCGCTGCGTGAGCACTACGCCCGGACGCTGCGGGCCTGGGTGGGCAACCTCCAGGGACAGTGGCCGGCGGCGGTGGCGCTCGTCGGGGACGCACGGGCCCGGATCTGGCGGCTCTACATGGCGGCCTCGGCCGTGGCGTTCGAGGACGACCGCACCCAGGTCCACCAGATCCTGGCGGTGAAACCGGACGGGGGCCGCTCGGGCATGCCGCCGCGCCCGGACTGGGAGGTCGGCACCGCGGTGTGACCGTGGCGGGCGGGGGCCGCGGTGTGACCGTGAGCGGCGGGGGCCGCGGTGTGACCGTGAGCGGCGGGGGCCGGCACCGGCACCGCCGCCGTCGACGAGGCGGTGCGCCCGTCGGGTGCGCCGCGACGCCTCCGGGCCTGGCGCCGGTCAGGCCTCGGCGGCGCAGGCCCGGGTGCCGAGCGAGAGCTCGGCCGTAGGGTGAGCGAGCGGTGGCGCTCCGGCCGGGCCCGCGGCGCGGGTGCCCGGGTCAGTCGCCTCGGCACGGGCCGCGCGCGCCATCGCCGCGTCGCGCTCCCAGCGCTCCTCGACGCGGCCGTAGCGCCACACGCCGAGGGCAACGATCCACGTGACGGCGAAGAGCCCCACGATGACGAAACCGGCGGTGTTGATGTTGAAGTCCGCCAGGAACCGCCAGCCGGCGCCGCGCAGGTGGAAGTCGGTGGCGGCCAGGCCGAGGAGCTCGATGGTGCCGATCAGGAAGGCGACGGTCACCGACAGCCCGGTCACGGCGAGGTTGTAGTACACCTTGCGGACGGGCTTGGCGAAGGCCCAGCCGTAGGCGAAGCGCATGAACGCCCCGTCGGCGGTGTCCATGAGCGACATGCCCGCGGCGAACAGCAGTGGCAACGACAGGATGGCCCAGAACGGCAGCCCGCCGGCGACCGCCGATCCCGACAGGACGAGCAGGGCCACCTCGGTGGAGGTGTCGAAGCCGAGGCCGAACAGCACGCCGATCGGGTACATCTTCCAGGGCGTGTCGATCCGCCGGGCCAGCGGCCCGAGGAACCGGAAGAGCAGGCCGCGCGAGTCGAGCTGGCGCTCCAGCTCGTCGTCGTCGAAGGCGCCCTGGCGCATGGCCCGGAACACCTTGACGATGCCGACCAGCACGACCAGGTTGAGCGCCGCGATGACGTACAGGAACACGCCGGACACGCCGGTCCCGAAGATGTTGGTCCAGTGCTGCAGCGACGAGCGGGAGTTGCTGACCTGGGCGTACAGCGCCTTGATGCCGAAGTTGAGCAGGACGGCGAGGGCCATCACCACCGACGAGTGCCCGAGGGAGAAGAAGAACCCCGTGCTGAGCGGCTTCTGGCCCTCGGCCAGCAGCTTGCGGGTGGTGTTGTCGATGGCCGAGATGTGGTCGGCGTCGAAGGCGTGGCGCAGGCCGAAGCTGTAGGCGAGCACGCCGGTGCCGAGGCCGAAGACCCGGCCGGCGCCCAGGTGGTAGGTGTGGCCGGTCACGCTGAGCAGCAGCAGGGTGATGCCGGCCGCGTGCAGCCCCACGATGACCGCGACCATGCCCCACACGCGTGCCCAGTCGCCCCGGTCCAGCTCGCTGCGGATCCGGGCCGTGCGCGAGACGGTCGTGCGAGTGGCCACCGGCGGCCTCCTGTGGTCGTCGCAGGGACCATCCCCACACTAGTGCGTCCAGGTCGCAATAGTGCGCGCCCGGGGACCGGGAGGATGGCCGTGGGGTCGGCGGCACCCGCCTACGATGCGTCAGGAGGTCAGCCCATGCCCGACATCGTGGACCGAGCGGTCGACGCCTACGCAGCCGCGCACTGCACGCCCCCGCCGGACCACCTCGTCGCCGTCGACGAGGACACCCGCGAGCGCATGCCGGGGTTCGGCATGATGGTCGGTCCCACCGAGGGGCGGCTGCTCGAGCTGCTGGTCCACGCCGTCGGCGCCCGGCGGGTGCTCGAGATCGGCACGTTCACCGGTTACTCGGCGCTGGCGATGGCGGGCGGCCTCGCCCCGGGAGGGACCGTGGTCACCTGCGAGGCCGACCCGCACCACGCCGAGGTGGCCCGGGCCAACATCGCCGCGAGCCCGCACGCCGGGCGCATCGAGGTGCTCCTGGGACCGGCGCTGCAGACGGTGGCGAGGCTGGACGGGCCGTTCGACTTCGTCTTCATCGACGCCGACAAGGCCAACTACGCCGCCTACTACGAGCTGGTCCTGCCCAAGCTGGCCGCCGGCGGCCTGATCGCCGCCGACAACACGCTCTGGAGCGGACGCGTCCTGGACGCGTCCGACGGCTCGGAGGACACGGTCGCCCTGCGGGCCTTCAACGACAAGGTGGCCGCGGACAGCCGGGTCGTGTGCACGCTGCTGACGGTGCGTGACGGCGTCACGCTGATCCGCAAGCGCTGAGCCGGTGCTCGACTACCACCTGCACCTGTGGCCGCACGGCCAGCGCGACCGGGTCCCGACCGTCGAGGAGGTGGCCGCCTACTGCGAGCGGGCCGGAGCCGCCGGCGTCGGTGAGATCGCCCTGACCGAGCACCTCTTCCGGTTCGCCCAGGCCGACGCCCTGCTCGGCGGGTGGTGGGACGCCGAGCCCGACGCCGCCCTGCGCTCCTCCATGGCGGCGTACTGGGCCGAGCACGCGCGCGCCGACCTGGACGCCTACGTGGCCTGCGTCCAGGAGTGCCAGGCGGCCGGCCTGCCGGTCGTGCTCGGCCTGGAGGTCGACTACTACCCGGGCAGGATGGACCGGGTCGCGGCGCTCCTCGCCGGCTACCCGTTCGACGTGCTGCTGGGATCGGTGCACTGGCTCGGCACCTGGCGGTTCGACGACCTCGACGACGGCGTGTCGGCGGTCGAGTGGGACCGCCGGTCCGCCGAGGCGGTGTGGGACGCCTACACCAGGGCGATCGAGGAGCTCGCCGCCACCGGCACGTGCGACGTGCTCGCCCACCTGGACCTGGTCAAGGTCGCCGGCCGCCGGCCGCCGGTCCCCGACGAGTGGTGGGACCGGCTGTGCGAGGCGGCTGCCGCCAGCGGCATGGCCGTGGAGGTCTCCTCGGCCGGGTGGCGCAAGCCGGCGGCGGAGGCCTATCCGGCACCCCCGCTGCTCGACCGGCTCGTCCGCAGCGGCGTGCCGCTCACGACGGCGTCGGACGCGCACGGTCTGGCCGACGTGGCCGACCGGGCGGGGGACATCGCCAGGTGGCTCGCCGGGGCCGGGGTCACCCACCTGCAGGCGTACAGGTCGCGCCAGCCGCGGCCCGTCCCGCTCGGGCCGGTGGCCGGAGGCGACGGGCCGCTCGACCCGCCGGGAGCGGCCGGGGCACCGGCACCGGCACGTGCGGAGGGTGCGCCGGCGCGCGGCGGCGAGGGGGCGCGCGCCGCGGTGCCGGTCGGCACCGGCGACCGGCCGGCGTCCGTGGCCGCCGATCCGGCCGCGGCGGGCATCGCCCCCGGTGCCCTGGCGGCGCGGCACACGGTTCTCGACGGCGACGCCCTGGCGCACCTGCAGCGGCTGCTCGGCACGTGGGGCGTGCTGGCCGACCTCTCGTTCTCGGACATGGTCATGATGGCCCCCGCCGTCGACGGCGCCGCAGACGGCGGCAGGCTGGTGGTCCTGGGCCAGATGCGGCCGACGACCACCGCGACCATGGTGCCCGGCGACCTGGTCGGGTCGGTGGTCGCGGACGACGACTGGCCGGTGGTGGTCGAGGCCCTGGGCACCGGGGAGATCCGTTCCGGCGTCGGGCCGTTGCCGCCGGTGGTGCTGCCCGTGCAGCCGCCGGGACCTGGCGAGACCGGGGAGATCCCAGCCGTGCCGGGCGAGGCCAGGATCGAGGCCGTGCCGGTACCGGTCGCCGGCCGGGTGGTGGCGGCCGTGGTGCGCATCGCGCCGCTCGAGCACGGGCGCCGCAGCGGCCGGCTGGAGCGCGTCTACCGCGGGCTCTACGACCGCCTGGCCGCCATGGTGACCGACGGCCGCTTCCCGTCGCCGGGGGAGGAGACCCTCGGCGAGGACGCGCCCCGGGTGGGCGACGGGCTGGTCCTGGTCGACGCCGAGGGTCGGATCGTGTACTCGTCGCCCAACGCGATGAGCGCGCTGCACCGGATGGGCGTGATGTCGGTGCCCGAGGGCCATCGGCTCGGCGAGCTGGGCGTCGACGACACCGCGGTGGACCGGGCGCTCGCCACCGGCCGGCCGGTCATCGAGGAGGTCGAGCGGCGGCCCGACGTGATCGTCCTCGTCCACTGCACGCCGCTCGTCGCCGAGGGCGAGGTCACCGGGGCCATGGTGCTGATGCGGGACGTGACCGACCTCCGGCGGCTCGACCGGCTGCTCCTGTCGAAGGACGCGGCGATCCGCGAGGTGCACCACCGCGTCAAGAACAACCTGCAGACAATCTCGTCGCTGCTCAGCCTGCAGGCGCGCCGCCTGCAGGCCGGCGCCGGCCGCGAGGCGCTGCGCGAGGCGGAGCGGCGGGTCCGGTCGATCGCTCTGGTGCACGAGGTCCTGTCACGCGAGCCGGGTGAGGAGATCCCGTTCCACGAGATCGTCGACTCGCTGGTGCGCATGGCGGAGGACTCGGTGGTCGCCGGCCATGCCGTCACGATCGAGGTGACCGGCGACCTCGGCGCCGTGCCGGCCGACGTGGCCACCCCCCTCGCCGTCGTGCTGGCGGAGCTCCTCCAGAACGCCGTGGAGCACGCCTTCGGGGAGGCGCCCGGACCCGACGGGGGGCGGGTCGACGTCCGCATGGACGCCCACCACGGCGTGCTGCACGTCGAGGTCGTCGACGACGGCTGCGGCCTGCCGCGCGGGTTCGCCATCGACCGGACGACCAGCCTGGGCCTGTCGATCGTGCGGGACCTGGTGACGAGCCAGCTCGGGGGGACGATCACCATGGTCAGCCCGGCGGCCGCCGCGCCGGGCCCGGCGGCGACCGCCGAGGGCCGAGCAACCGGCACGGCTCCGGGTGGCGGCCCGCCCGCCGCCGATCGGCCCGGCACCCGCGTGGAGCTCACCGTCCCGCTGCGCCGGCGCTGACGGGCGGGCGGGTCAGCCGGTGCTGCCCGTGGCTCCCTGCGGCTGGGTGTCGGCGAAGCGGTAGCCGACGCCCCGCACGGTGTGCAGCCAGCGGGGCTTGGCGGGCTCGCTCTCGAGCTTCAGGCGCAGCCGGCGGATGTGCTCGGTGACGGTGGCCGGGTCCTGCCAGTCCTGGGTGGACCCCCAGACGTGCTCCAGGAGCTCTTCGCGGGTGAACACCTGGTCCGGGGCGTTGGCGAGGAACGCCAGGAGGTCGAACTCCTTGGGCGTGAGCTCGACCTCCTGCCCGAACAGCTCGACGCGGTGGGCGTTGCGGTCGATGACGAGGTCGCCGCGCTCGATGCGCCCGGTCGGCGGCGCCGGCTGGCCTCGCCTGAGGACGGCCCGGATCCGGGCCTCGAGCTCTGGCAGGGAGAAGGGCTTCACCAGGTAGTCGTCGGCGCCCAGGTCGAGCACGCGGACGCGCTCGCGCTCCTCGGACCGCCCGGTCAGCACGATGACCGGGAGCGCGCTGTCCCGGCGCAGCCTGGCGAGCACCTCCTCGCCGTCGAGCCCGGGCAGGCCCAGGTCCAGGAGCACCAGGTCGTAGTGCCCCAGGCTCGCTTCGCGCAGGGTGCCTGGGCCGTCGGCCGCCTCGCCGACGCGGTAGCCGGACCGCTGCAGGAACATGCGGGTCGCCGTGCGGCTGCCGGCGTCGTCCTCGGCGACGAGGATCGTGTGGCTCTCCACCGGCGTCGTCATCCTCGCCATCCACGGCCGTGCCTGCGCAACACCGACTGCTCCCTTCT
>JAJZYI010000211.1 GCA_021798135.1 Actinomycetes bacterium
ACGAGGCCCCGGTGGCCGCGCGCCGGCGGCGGCGGCCCGCCGTCCCTCCCGCTGCCGGGGCTCGCCGCCGCCGGCGCGCCGAGGCGCGGCGACCCGCCATGGCCCGCCGGCAGACGACCACGGACCGTAGTGAGCACGGGCGCTGTGCCGCACGGGATCGTGGGGGCGGCGCTCCCCCGGATCGTCACGTGCCGCGCGGCTGCCGCGGTTCGCCGGCGCCGCCGCCACTCGCCTCCGGCGGCCGCTCGTGCCCTTCCGCCCGGCGAATTGTGGTCGTTTTGTGCCGGGATTCGTGGCCGGGCAGGCGATCGTCCCGTTCGATGCCCGCCGGCTGCTGCACCGGACCAGCGGCGGCATCGATCACCGCTCGCGGTCGTCGCGGCCGGGCGGCCCGGCGGTCGACTGCCCCCTTGACCCAATTGTCGGAGCGGTAAATACTACGGAGCGCAGCGGACGCCGGCCCTGGGCCATCGGCAGGCGCCGCAGCTTTCCGGGGGGAACTGCTTTCGGGGGGGCAACATGGCAGTGCAGCCGCGATCCGACCGCGTCTGGGTTTCTGCGCCGATGGGAGCGCTCGTCCCGCGCCTGGCCGTGGCGGCCGGGCGCGGGGGCGGGCTCCCGCTCCTCGTCGCCATCGGCGACGAGGCGGCCGCCGCGTACCGCTGGTGCCAGGAGCGCCTGGACGGGCCGGTGGGCATCCACGCCCACGTCGACCGGCCCGGGGCCGGGCCCGGCGGGTCGTGGGGAGCGCCGCCGGGGGTCGCCGGCGTCCACACCGCGCTGCTGTCGTCGCTGCGCGGCTGGGGCTCCGCCGAGGAGATCGCCGCCGCCGTCGCCGCCTGGCGTGCGTGCGCGACGCGTGTCGCGCTCGAGGTGACGGGGCTCGACGAGGCCCGGCGGGCCGCCGCCGCCGGTGCCGACGGCCTGGTGCTGGCCGGCAGCGAGGCCGGTGGCCGGGTCGGGGCGACCGGCGCCTTCGTGCTGCTGCAGCAGGTCCTGGCCGACGAGGCCGTCACGGTGCCCGTCTGGGCGCGCGGCGGCGTGGGCCCGGCCACCGCCGCTGCCGCCGTCGCCGGCGGTGCCGCCGGCGTGGTCCTGGACGTCCAGCTTGCGCTGGTGGCCGAGGCGACCGGCTGCTGCGGCCCGTCCGTGGCCCGCGCCCTCGCCGCCATGGACGGCAGCGAGACCCGCGTCCTGGCCGGCCACCGGGTGCTGCTGCGGCCCGACGCCCTGTCGGCCCGGATGCCCGAGGACGCCGGCGTGGACGCGGTGCTCGACGCCACCGGCACCGCCGACCTGGCGACACAGCTCGTCCCCGTGGGCCAGGACGGCGCCCTGGCCGCGCGGCTGGCCCAGGAGCACGGCACCGCCGGGCGGGTGGTGCAGGCCGTGCAGCGGGCGATCGACGAGCACCTGGCGGCCGCCGTCCGGACCCGCGCCCTTGCCCCCGGATCGGCGCTGGCGGGCGCGCACGGCACTGGGTTCCCCGTCGCCCAGGGGCCGATGACCCGGGTGAGCGACCGAGCGGCCTTCGCCCGGTCGGTGGCGGAGGCCGGCGGCCTGCCGTTCCTGGCGCTGGCGCTCATGAGCGGCGACGAGGTGCGGCGCCTGCTCGAGGAGACCGCCGGGCTGCTGCGCGACCTGCCGTGGGGCGTGGGGATCCTCGGCTTCGTCCCGCCCGAGATCCGACAGGCGCAGCTCGACGTGGTGCACGACGTCCGCCCGCCCGTCGCCCTCATCGCCGGCGGCCGACCGTCGCAGGCGGCCCCGCTCGAGGCTGCCGGGATCCCCGCCTTCCTGCACGTCCCCTCCCCGGGACTGCTGGCCAGGTTCGTGAAGGAGGGGGCGCGCCGGTTCGTGTTCGAGGGGCGCGAGTGCGGCGGGCACGTCGGGCCCCGGACGAGCTTCCTGCTGTGGGAGCAGCAGGTCGCCACCCTGCAGGCCTTCGCCGAGTCGGGAGGCACTGACGGCAAGGGCTCGCTCGCCGGCCTGGAGGCGCTGTTCGCCGGCGGCGTCCACGACGAGCGCTCGGCCGCCATGGTGGCCGCGCTCGCCGGTCCGCTGGCCGAGCGCGGCGCGGCGGTCGGCGTGCTGATGGGGACGGCGTACCTGTTCTGCGAGGAGGCCGTGGCCGGCGGCGCCATCCTGCCGGCGTTCCAGCAGGAGGCCATCGAGTGCACCGAGACGGTGCTCCTCGAGACCTCGCCGGGCCACGCCACCCGCTGCGTGGCGAGCCCGTACGTGCAGGCGTTCAGCGAGGCCAAGCAGCGGCTGCAGGCCGAGGGCGTCGCCACGTCCGCCATGTGGGCGGAGCTCGAGCAGCTCAACCTGGGCCGGCTGCGCATCGCGTCCAAGGGCATGGTCCGCGGCGACACCGGGATCGTCGAGGTCGGCGAGGACGTCCAGCGGTCCGAGGGCATGTACATGATCGGCGAGGTCGCCACCCTGCGCTCGGGCCGCACCACCGTCGCCGACCTGCACCGGCAGGTGACCGAGGGCGCCACGTCGTTCCTCGACGAGCGCTGGGCCGAGGTGGGCGGACGGGTCGGCCGGATCGAGGTCCGCGAGCCGGCCCGGCCCGCCGACATCGCCATCATCGGCATGGCCGGGGTGTTCCCCGGGGCGCAGTCCGTCGAGGAGCTGTGGGCCAACGTGCTGTCGGGCACCGACGCCGTGCGCGAGGTGTCCGCCGAGCGCTGGGACCCGGAGGTCTACTGGGACGAGGAGGCGCGCCAGGAGCTGGCCGGCATCCGGTCCCCGTCGAAGTGGGGCGGGTTCATCGACCCGGTGCCCTTCGACGCGCTGGCGTACGGCATCCCGCCGGCGTCGCTCGCCTCGATCGAGCCGGTGCAGCTGCTGTCGCTCGAGATGGCGGCGCGGGCACTGGCGGACGCCGGCTACGCACGGCGCCCCTTCGACCGCCGCCGCACCGGCGTGATCTTCGGCGCCGAGTCGTGCAGCGACCTCGCCACCGCCTACGGGTTCCGCACCATGTCCCCGGCGCTGCTCGGCGAGGTGCCCGGTCCGCTCGACGAGTACCTGCCGACCATGTCCGAGGACAGCTTCGCCGGCATGCTCGCCAACGTCATCGCCGGCCGGATCGCCAACCGCCTCGACCTCGGTGGCCAGAACTGCACCGTGGACGCGGCCTGCGCGGCGTCGCTCGCCGCGCTGGACGCGGCGTGCAAGGAGCTGCTGGTCGGCGACTCCGACATGATGCTGTGCGGCGGCGCCGACCTCCACAACGGTATCCAGGACTACCTCCTGTTCGGGTCCGTCCACGCGCTCTCGCCGTCGGGCCGTTGCCGGACCTTCGACGCCAACGCGGACGGGATCGTGCTGGGCGAGGCGGTGGCCTGCCTGGTCCTGAAGCGCCTGGCCGACGCCGAGCGCGACGGCGACCGCGTCTACGCCGTGGTGAAGGCGGTGTCCGGCTCGTCGGACGGCCGCCACCTCGGGCTCACCGCGCCGCGCAAGGAGGGGCAGCGCGTCGCCCTGGAGCGGGCCTATGCCCGGGCCGGCATCTCGCCCGCCGAGGTCGGCCTGGTCGAGGCCCACGGCACCGGCACCGTCGTCGGCGACCGCACCGAGATGGCGACGCTCACCGAGGTCTTCACCGAGCAGGGCGCTGCCGCCGGCTCGTGCACCATCGGCTCGGTGAAGTCCAACATCGGGCACACCAAGTGCGCGGCCGGTCTGGCCGGCGTGGTGAAGGCCGCCATGGCCGTGCACCGCGGCGTGCGCCCGCCCACCATCCACGTCCGCATGCCCAACCAGGCGTGGGAGGCGGGGCGCTCGCCGTTCCGCTTCGAGGAGGCGGCCCGGCCGTGGCTGGCCTCCACCCGGGTCGCCGGCGTCAGCAGCTTCGGCTTCGGCGGGGCGAACTACCACGTGGTCCTGGCCTCGCACGACGACGAGCCCTACGGCGCCGGGGACGACCTGGCACCCGCCGCCACCGGCGAGCGCCCGTGGACGGTGGCGGCCCGGGAGCTGCTCGGGCACGGCGTCGACCAGTGGCCCGCCGAGCTGTTCCTGTTCCGCGGCGCCACCCGCGCCGAGGCCCTCAGCGGCGTGGCCGACCTGCGCGCCTGGGTCGCCGCCGCCCTGGGCGCAGGCAGCACCGTCCGCCTGCGTGACGTCGCCGCGGCGGTCGCCGAGCGCGCCCGGGTCCGCGACCCGCAGGCCCGGCCCGTCCAGGTGGCCGTCGTCGCGGCCAGCCTGGCCGAGCTGGCCGAGCGGCTGGAGGCGGCCGGAGGTGCGGCCGACGCCGGGCGCGGAGGCCGCCGCGGCGTGTTCGTCGCTCCGGGCGAGGACGCGGCGGGTCGCCTTGGCTCGGCCGGCGCCGTGGCCGTCTGCTTCCCCGGCCAGGGGAGCCAGCGGCCGGGCATGCTCGGCGACCTCTTCGTCGCATTCCCGGCGCTGCGGCGCTGGCTGCGAGCCGGCCGGCCGTGGGCCGACGTCATGCTGCCACCGTCGGCCTTCGACGCCGACGCACGCCGTGCCCAGGCGGCGGCCGTCACCGACACCCGGGTGGCCCAGCCCGCGCTCGGGATGGCCGATCTCGCCATGGCCGAGCTGCTGGCAGCCGTCGGCCTGCGGCCGGCCATGGTCGCCGGCCACAGCTACGGGGAGCTGGTGGCCCTGACCGTGGCCGGGGCCGTCGACGCCGCCGACCTGCTTGCGCTGAGCGAAGCGCGGGCCGACGCCATCCTGGGCGCGGCGGGGGACGACCCCGGCACCATGGCGTCGGTGGTCGCCGGCGCCGCCGAGGTCGAGCAGGTGCTCGACGCGGCCGGCGTGGAGGGCGTGGTGGTGGCCAACCGCAACGCGCCGTCGCAGTCCGTCATCTCCGGCCCCTCGGCCGCCGTCGCCGACGCCGTCGAGGCGCTGGCCTCTGCCGGGCTGCGGGCCACCGCCCTGCCCGTCGCCTGCGCCTTCCACTCGCCGGTGGTGGCCGGCGCCGCGCAGACCCTGGCCCGTCACGTGGCCGGCCTGGAGGTGCGCGAGCCGCGGCTGCAGGTCTGGTCCAACACCGTGGCAGCCCCCTACCCGGCGTCGGCAGACGCCGTGCGCGAGCTGGTGTCGCGCCAGGTGGCGGAGCCCGTCCGGTGGGCCGAGCAGGTCGAGGCCATGTACGAGGCGGGGGCGCGCGTCTTCGTCGAGGCGGGCCCCGGCCGCGTGCTCACCGGCCTGGTCGGCAAGATCCTGGGCGACCGGCCGCACCTGGCCGTGGCCTGCGACGTGCCGGGAGAGGCCGGGCTGCCGCGCCTTCTGACCGCGCTCGCCGAGCTCGCCGTGAACGGCGTCGAGCCCGACCTGGAGCCGCTGTTCGCCGGGCGTGCGGAGCCGGTGGACCTCGCCGTCCCCGCGCCGGCCGGACCGCGCTGGCTGGTCAACGGCCACCTGGTGCGGACCCGCGACGGCGCCGTGGTCCCGGGATCGCTGCGGCCGCTGTCGGAGGCGCCGCGTGGGGCGATGGCCGCAACGATCGCCGGCGGCTCGGCGAGCCCGTCGCCCGACGCGCTGCCGGCCACGACGGCCGCGACCGCCGGCCGGGCCGACGCCGCGCCGGCGTTCCCGGCGGCCCACCACGCGGGGACCGGGGTCGTGCCCGACGGCCAGCCCGTTGCGCCGGCGGTCGGGCTCGACGACGCGGTGACCTACTTCCTGGCGTCGATGCGCCAGGCGGTGGCCGCCCAGCGCGACGTGATGCTCCAGTACCTGGGCGCCGAGCCGGTCCTGGGGTCGGGCCGCGGTGCTGCTGCGGCCTCGGCCCTCGACGCGCCGGCCCTCCCGGCGCGGCCCGCCGCTCGGTCCGGCGCCGCGGACGGTGCCGAGCGGCCCGCGACCGCCACCGGCGGCGCCAATGGGCACGGCGCCGGTGCGGGCGCCAATGGGCACGGCGCCGGTGCGGGCGCCA
>JAJZYI010000212.1 GCA_021798135.1 Actinomycetes bacterium
CCGGCGCGGGCCGCGGTGCGCCGGGTCCTGGGGCGTCGGGTCGAGGGGCGTCGAGCGTGGCGGGTGCCCGCCTGCGGCCGGCGTCGGGCAGCCGGGTCAGGGCGTCGGGCGCCGCCCGTGGAGAGCGGCCGGCGAACGGTCGGCGGTCGGGCGCGGTCGCGCCCGACGCGGCTCGCGGGACCGCAGCGTCGGCGGCACGCCACGAGCTGGGCGGCGAGCAGGTCGAGGGTCGCCGGGCTGTCCTGGAGCTGCTCGCCGCCGGGCGCCGCCAGGTGCGCGAGGTGTGGATCGCCGAGGGGCTCGACCCGGCGCCCCAGCTCGACGAGATCGAGCGGTGGTGCGCCCGGCGTCACGTGCGGGTCGCCGCAGTGTCCCGGCGCCAGCTCCAGGCGGCGGCGCGCACTGACGCGCCACAGGGCGTCCTCGCGTACGCCGAGCCGCTCGAGCCGGTCGACCTCGACGACCTGTGCCGGGCGGGTCCCGACGGGCCCCCGTTGCTGCTGGTGCTCGACGGCGTGACGGACCCGCACAACGTCGGCGCCATGCTGCGCAGCGCGGCGTGCGCCGGTGTCACCGGCGTCGTCCTGCCGCGCCACCGGGCCGTCCACGTGACGGCGGCGGTGGCGAAGGTCGCTGCGGGCGCCGTCGAGCACCTCGACGTCGCCGTGGTGGCGGGGGTGCCCGCCGCGCTGTCCCACCTGGCCGGGCACGGCGTGGTGCCCGTCGGCCTGGACGCCGGCGCCGGGACGTCGCTCTACGAGCTCGGCGACGAGCTGCGCGGCCCCGTCGCGCTGGTGCTCGGGTCCGAGGGCCGCGGCCTGGGGCAGCTCACCCGGCGCCGGTGCGCCGTGCTCGCCTCCATCCCGCAGCCCGGGCCGCTGCCCTCCCTGAACGTGGCGACCGCCGCGGCCATCGCCAGCTTCGAGGTGGTGCGCCGGCGCCTGGCGCCGACGTAGGACCGGGCAGCCCCGGGGGACCGCGGCGCGGCCGGTTGCTGGGCCGCCAGTCGCTGGGCCGCCGGTTGCTGGGCCGCCAGTCGCTGGGCCGGGTTCAGGAGACCGGCGTGACCGCCATGCCGGCCGGGCAGGCCCGCGGGTCGTAGCTCGGCAGCGGCTCGGTCGCCGGGGTGACGTCGGTCGAGGGGACCGAGCTGGCGTTGCTGGCCGTGCTGGTGCTGCCCGACGAGCTGCTGGCCGCACCGGCTCCCGAGGCGCCGCTGCTGCCCGAGGAGGGCGTCGACACCGACAGGTAGGTGCCGGTGACGACCTGCAGGTCGGTGCCCGAGGGCAGCGTCGGCAGCTCGCCCATGACCACGTTGCCGGTCAGGTGGGCGGTGAGCGCCTCGGCCTGGGCCTGGTAGCGGGGCGTGTAGTACACGATCGTCTCGGCCGGGCTCGACGCCTGGGTGGCGTCGCCGACGTTGGTGACGTCGAACCCGAGCTGGGTGAGCGCGTCGCCGGTCTGCGTGGCCTGCTGGTTCACGCCGCTGCCGTTGAGCACCGACACCGTCGTGCCCGGCACGACGGCCGGCGTGGGGAGGCCGAGCTGCTTGCGGATGACGGAGAAGTCGGACGGGGCCACCGGGAAGACCACGGCGCCGTAACCCGACGCGCCCCGGTAGGCGAAGTTGCCGGGGACCTCGAAGACGGGGAGCGTCGCGGTGGGCACGGACGACGGGTTCACGTTGTGGAACGACAGGGCCAGGCTGATCAGCTCGTTGAGCCCGAACTTCTGGTCGATCTGCAGGTTGGGGGCGATGGAGCCGAGCAGCGAGTTGACCGTCAGCGGGTTCGACAGGCGGCCGCGCACGCTCGCCGCCAGCACCTTCAGGAACTCGTGGTCCCGGTGGATCCGGGAGATGTCGCCGGTCGGGTCGTAGTACCACTGCCCGCCCGAGTAGTAGTACATGTGGCGTGCCCGGACCACGGCGAGCGCCTGGGTGCCGTTCAGGTGGTGGCACCCGGCGTTGGGGATGTTGAGCCCGGAGTACGCGTCCTTCACCGGGTCCGGGAAGTACATGTTGATCCCGCCCAGGCTGTTGACGACGTTCTGGAAGGTGTCGAAGTTCAGGCCGACGAAGTGGTTGATGGGGACGCCGAAGTCGTCCTCCACCGTCTTCACCAGCTCGCTCGGGCTCTTGTTGAGGGCGTCGTCGACCCGGTTGGCGTTGGTGGTGCCGGGGATCGGGACGAAGGTGTCGCGCGGGATCGACACCACGCTGGCGGTGTGCGTCGCCGGGTCGAGGTGGAGGATCATCGTCACGTCGGACCGGTTGCCCCCCACCTGCGAGGCGCTGCCGAAGGCGGCGGCCTGCTTGCCGTTCAGGCAGTAGCGGCAGTTCTCCCCGATCAGCAGGATGTTGATCGGCTTGTTCGGCGTCTCCGCCACCAACCCGTTGACCTTGTCCTTGTGGATCTGGTGGAACCGGTACAGGGCGTACAGGTAGCCCCCGCCGGCGATGACCACGAGCACCAGGACCACCGAGCTCGCCACGATGATGGTGCGGCGCAGGCGCTTGCGCCGGACCTGCTGCCGCCGGCGGACCTGGCGTGAGAGGGGCGCGTCGAAGGGCGGCTCGAGGGACGACACGCCTGGCAAGTTACCCGAGGCGGTCTGGCAGGTGAAGTCACCGCGGGCGTCACGGCGGCCACGGCCGGGCGGTGCGGGCGAGACCGGCTGGCGTGCGGCCGGCAGCGGTGGTGCTGCCGGCCGCCCGCCCGGGCCGGGGGGGGGGGGGGGGACGCCGGGACCAGGGGCTGGTCCCGGGACGGCATCCGGTGACGAGGGTGGTGGCCGATGGCAAGGACCGGTCACTTCCCGGGTCGCTGCCGGTGCCCGGGCCGTGGCCATCCGCCACCGGTCGCTGCCGGGACCAGGTCGCCGCGGGTCCGTTCGGGCCCGGTCGGTGACCGGCCCGTCACCCGCGGCGCAGGCCCGAGCCGGCCGGGTCAGACGTGCCCGGGCCGGCTCCCGGCGCCTCGGTCGCCGGTGGCAGGCCCCGCCCGCACCCCGCCGAGCGGCCCCGGGACCGGCTCGCCGGTCTGCGGGTCGAGGAACAGCGGCGGTCGTGCCGGGCCACGGAAGTCGAAGGCGCTGAGCAGCGAGCCGGCCGTGGCGTCGGCGGCGCCGTCGCCCAGCGTGGGCAGGTGCCAGTTGGTCTCGACGAAACGGACGACAGAGCTCTGGTCGATGAGCGTGTTGTCGACGTGGTTGGCCCGCGCCCACGGCGAGATCACCAGGAACGGGATGCGCGGCCCCACGCCGCACCTGCCCTGCTCGGGCTGCCCCGCGGTGGTGGTGGGGACGAGCCGGGCCATCGCCCCGGGATTGGGGTTGGCGCCGCAGAAGCTGTCCAGCGCCGTGTGCGACTGCGAGACGAGCGGGCCCACCACGTGGTCGTACCAGCCGTCGGAGTCGTCCCAGGTGATCACCACGGCCGTCGACCGCCAGCTGGGCAGCTTCTCGAGCCGGTTGACGGTGTCGACGATCCACGTCTGCTCGTCCAGGGGGTCGGAGTAGCCGGCGTGGCCGTCCTGGTAGCCGGCGGCCTTCAGGTACGACACCGCCGGCAGGTTGCCGCTGTCGGCGGCCGCCCAGAAGTCGGCCAGGCCGTACTGGTGGTTGGCCTGGTCCTGGCGGCCGATGGCGGCGACCGAGGTCGGCGGCAGGTGCATCGGGTTGGCGGTGGCCGCGTAGTACTGGAACGGGTCGTGGTGCGGGATGTAGTCCGTCACCGAGGCGCCGCCCACGTTGGTGTGGTGCTCGCCGCAGACCTGGGCCGTCGTCGGCGGCGTCCCGTGGCCGGGCACGTACCCGTCGGAGAAGCCCCCCTGGAACCAGCCCCAGCTCACCCCGGCGGCGTCGAGCGCGGTGCCGACGTTCGGCCCGCCCATGGCCATCGTCTGGGCCGGGGTCCGGCCGTCACCGCCCGCGGCCGATGGCAGGTACGAGCAGATGTCGAGGTTGGGGTCGGTGTCGCTCACGTCCGTGCCGGCACCGGGCGCGGTCGGGACGCCGGCGGCGGTGACCACCGAGCTGGTGAGGTTCGTGGTGTCGAGACCGCTCGGCGCGCCGCAGGGGGAGTCGTTGATGGTCGCCCCGGCGGGCCCGCAGAGCGACCCGTAGGTGTTGGCAGACGTGACGTTGAGGGCGCCGGGGGTCGAGGGCCCGTAGGTGGTGCCGTAGCCGTTGTCGGCCAGGGTGAAGTGCTGGGCGTAGTTCCACAGGGCGGTGACGGTATTGCCGTCGTAGTAGTCCATCACGGCGGCGTTGCCCGCCGCCCCGGCCGGGAGCGGCTCGGGCGTGCCGTTGGTCGTCAGGCCCGACAGGCACTGGCCGAGGCTCACGCCGTGGCCCGTGGCGGCCACGACGCCGTCCATGGCCCCGTGGTCCACGGCCTGCTGCTCCGCGGCGTAGCCGTGGTCCTGGTCGCAGGTCATGGCGTCCGCACGGCTCAGGAGGACCGGGTTGGAGGCGTTGGGGTTGTCGGTCATGAGCGGCCCGGTGGGACCGCCGGGCCCGATGGCGTCGTACAGGCCGTTCACGTCCGGTGTGCCGGGTGCCGCCGTGAAGCGCGGGCTGCCGGCAGGGTTGGTCGCGTAGGGGTAGGTGCCGAAGTAGTGGTCGAAGGAGACGTTCTCGTCGAAGAGCACGACCAGGTGCTCGATGGGCGTGGCCGTGGCGCTCGCCGTTGCCGCCGGCTCCGTCGGCCGGTGGCCCGGGTCGGCGCCGGCGGACACGCCGACGGCGGCGAGGGCGGCGACGCCTGCTGCGCCGCCGAACACGAGGGCGCGCAAGGCCCGTGGACGTGTGGGCATGGGTGGGATCCTCCCGATGGTCGCGGTCCCGGCCGGATGGCGCCTCCGGTGCCCGTCCGCGGGCGCGGCGAGGCGTGCCGCCCGGGCGGGCGTGCTGGTGCGGGTGCCGCCCCGGGGCTCGCCGCTCGGCGAGGTCTCGGGCCGGCGCTGCGCACGCTAGGGACGGAGCCCGTTCGGGGCAACGGTCCGGCGAGAGATTTTCCCGTTCCGTCACGGAGATTTCGCCGGTTGGTCGCGCGTCGGTCCTGCGCCGCCGACCGGCCGTGGGACTCGGCGTGCCGTGAGCCGCGCGGCAGGGTCACCGCCGGCGGACACGTCGCCGGGGGATGCGGCGTCGGTCGGACCGGGGGCCGCGCTCGCAGCCGCCGGCTCGCAGCCCGGCAGCATCACGGAGCTGCGGCGGTGGTCCTCGCCGCCGGGCCGAGGGCCGCGGTCGCCGCGCCCGCGACCCGGCCCGATCACGCGGCAGCGCCCTGGCGCTCCTTCGCGGCCTCAGCCCTGGGCCCGGTCCACGGCGCTCGCCAGCAGGTCCGCGTAGTACTGGGCGCCGGCCGGGTCGAGGTGCACGCCGTCGGGGTAGAAGTCGTCCGGGTGGGTGGCGCTCGCCGCGTACCAGTCGACCAGGGAGGCGTTGGGGAAGGTGCGGGCCACGGCGGCGATGGTGTCGTTCACCTGCTGCTCCCACGGCCTCGGCACCCGGGTGTTGACCAGCACCACGTGCCGTGGCGGCCCCAGGCTGTCCAGGAGGTCGACGAGCTGTGCGGCCGAGTAGGGGCCGTTGGTGCCCAGCTCGATGATCACGACGGGTCGGACGGCTCCGAGGGCCCGCAGGGTGGGGATCGTGGGGGGCACCTGGTAGAGCTGCTGGCCCACCTTGGCGTCGATGGCGATGCCGGGGAGCAGCTTCTGCAGGTACGGGGCGGCGTCGACGAGCACGGAGTCGCCGATGGCCGTCACCTCGGCGCCGGCCTGCGGCGCTGCTGGCCCCGACCCCGACCCCGACCCGGGCGCGGCCGAGGTGCCGGCCGGCGCGCTCGTCGCGGGCCCGGCGCTCCCCGCGGGATCGGCTGCGGACGTGCCGGGCCCGCTCGGCGCC
>JAJZYI010000213.1 GCA_021798135.1 Actinomycetes bacterium
CGGCGATCGCCTGCTCCGCCGGCTCGACGCCGTCACGGGGCGGGGCGCCTGCCGCCACCCCGACGGCGTCGCCCGCATGGTCGAGAGCGGCCTGGCCGTCTTCGCCGAGGACGCGGCCCGCCACGCTGCCGGCCTGCCCTGCCTCGCCACGGGGACGCCCTCGCTCCGGGACCGAGGCCCGGGCGGGCCGCGGACGTGGTGAGGCGCGTGCGGGTCGTGGTCGACCCGGTCGCCTGCGACGCCTTCGGGTACTGCGCCGAGCTGCTGCCGGAGGTCGTCGGCCTGGACGAGTGGGGCTACCCGGTGGTCGCCGGAGGCGGCGAGGTGCCGCCCCACCTGGCCGCCGCGGCCAGCGAGGCCGCTCGCGCCTGCCCCCGGCGGGCCCTGCTGCTGCGACCGGCATGACGCCGGGCCGGCACGACCCTGGAACGCACCGCCGGGTGCCATGATGAACACGTGGACCCGAGCACGCCGAGCACGACAGGAACGGACCCCGGCGACCTGGGCCGGCGGGTGGCCCAGCGCCGACGCGAGCTCGGCCTGAGCGTCGACGACCTGGCCGAACGAGCCGGCATGCACGCCGGCTACCTCGCCTACGTGGAGACCCACGCCGAGGCCCAGCCGGGCCTGGCGGCATGCGCCCGCCTGGCCGCGGCGATGGGCACCACGGTCTCGTGGCTGCGGGGCGGCGGCATGGAGCAGCCGGCCGGCGCAGGCGTCCACCCCGGGGCCGAGCCGTCGCTCCAGGTCCTCGACGAGGCGGCGTCGCTGGCGCTGCTGGACGGCGGCGGGGTCGGCCGGGCGGTCTTCGACGACGAGCGCGGCCCGGTCGCCCTCCCCGTCAACTTCCGCATGGACGCCGGGGCGCTCGTGTTCCGGACCGGCAACGGCACCATCGCCGCGGCGGCTCGTGCCGGCCGGCCGATGAGCGTGGAGGTGGACCGCATCGACGAGGCCCGCGGCGAGGGGTGGAGCGTGCTGGTCGGCGGGACGCCGACGGTGGTCACCGGCGCGGGCGAGCTGGCCCGCATCGCCGAGCTGGCGGTCGAGCCCTGGGCGGGCGGCGAGCGCGACACGGTCGTCCGCCTCGCCCCCACCATGGTCACCGGGCGCCGGATCCGCCACGCCTGACGCCGGCCGGCGCGGCCGGCCCGCCCGTCAGCCCTGGGCCTGGCGCTTCGCCCGAGACCGCTGCACCGCCCGGGCCTGCTGGTCGAGCACCACCTTGCGGAGGCGGACGGCGGTGGGCGTGACCTCGACGCACTCGTCGTCGCGGATGAACTCGAGCGCCTGCTCGAGCGACAGCTGCAGGTGCGGCGTGAGCCGTTCCAGCTCCTCGGCGGTCGACGAGCGCATGTTGGTGAGCTTCTTCTCCTTGGTCGGGTTGACGTCCATCTCCGCCGGCCGCGAGCTCTCACCCACCACCATGCCCTCGTAGACCTCGGTGCCGGGCCCGACGAGCAGCGTCCCCCGCTCCTCGAGCGCCATCAGCGCGTAGGCGGTCGTCACGCCGCGCCGGTCGGCGACCATCGACCCGTTGCGGCGCACCTGCAGCTCGCCCTGCCACGGTTCCCAGCCGTCGAACACGTGGTGCATCATCCCCGTGCCCCTGGTCTCCACCAGGAACTCGGTGCGGAAGCCGACCAGGCCCCGCGCCGGCACCCGGTACGCCATGCGGACCCAGCCGGTGCCGTGGTTCACCATCTCCTGCAGGCGGCCAAGCCGCAGGGCGAGCAGCTGGGTGACCACGCCCAGGTACTCGGCAGGGACGTCGACGGCCAGGCGCTCCATGGGCTCGTGCACCGCGCCGTCGACGGTCCTGGTGACCACCTGCGGCTTGCCGACGGTGAGCTCGAAGCCCTCCCGGCGCATGGTCTCGACGAGCACCGCCAGCTGCAGCTCGCCGCGGCCCCGGACCTCGAGCGTGTCGGGGCGGTCGGTCGGCAGCACCTGCAGCGACACGTTGCCCACCAGCTCCGCCTGCAGCCGGTTCTTCAGCAGGCGGGCGGTGAGCTTGCTCCCGTCCGCCCCGGCCAGCGGCGAGGTGTTGATGCCGATGGTCATCGCCAGGCTCGGCTCGTCCACCAGGAGCGCCGGGAGCGGCCGGGGGTCGTCGGGATCGGCCAGCGTCTCCCCCACCGTGATCTCGGGGATGCCGGCGACCGCCACGATCTGCCCCGGGCCGGCCTCGTCGACCTCGATGCGCTCCAGCGCGTCGGTCACGTACAGGGCCGTGACCTTGGCCCGCTCCACGCTGCCGTCCGTCCGGCACCACGACAGCGGGCTGCCCGTGCGCAGCACGCCGTGGTGGACCCGGCAGATCGCCAGGCGCCCGAGGTAGGGCGAGGCGTCGAGGTTGGTGACCAGGGCCTGCAGCGGGTGCGACGGGTCGTGCGACGGGGGCGGCACGGTCGCCAGGATCGCCTCGAACAGCGGCGACAGGTCGGTGCCGGGCACCGCCGGGTCGATGGAGGCGGTGCCGGCACGGGCGCTGGCGTACAGCACGGGGAAGTCGATCTGGTGCTCGTCCGCGTCGAGGTCGAGGAACAGCTCCTCGACCTCGTGCACGACCTCGGCCACCCGGGCGTCGGGCCGGTCGACCTTGTTCACCACGACCACCACGGGCAGCCGGGCCTGCAGGGTCTTGCGGAGCACGAACCTGGTCTGCGGCAGCGGGCCCTCGGAGGCGTCCACCAGGAGCAGCACGCCGTCGACCATGGCGAGGGCGCGCTCCACCTCCCCGCCGAAGTCGGCGTGGCCGGGGGTGTCCACGATGGTGATCGTCACGCCCCCGCGGCGCACGGCCGTGTGCTTGGCCAGGATGGTGATGCCCTTCTCGCGCTCCAGGTCGCCCGAGTCCATCACCCGGTCGGCCACCTCCTGGTGGGCCCGGAAGGAGCCGGTCTGGCGGAGCATGGCGTCGACCAGCGTGGTCTTGCCGTGGTCGACGTGCGCCACGATGGCCACGTTGCGGAGGTCGTCGCGCGTCTGCATGAGGAGCCAACGGTAGCGGGCGCCGGCCCGCGCCCGGACCCCGCCCGCCAGGGGCGGTCGGCGGGGGCTGGCACCGGGGACTGGGACCGGGGTTGGTCAGCGAGGCCGGGACCGGGGGGGGCTGGCACCAGGGGGGCTCCCGGCGCGGGGCTGCCGGCGGGGGGCTGCCGGCGGGGGGCTGCCGGCGGGGGGCTGCCGGCGGGGGCTGCCGGCCACCGCAGAGCACGTCGGTGTCGCCACGCTGCCGAGGCTTGCACAGGCGCGAGCTCCGGGCCCACCGCGCGCGGCGGCCGTGGCAACCCGATCGTCACGAACTCGTCACCAAACGGTCATCCTCGCTCGCTATACCCGTGCGTGTGCACGTTGCCGGGCGATGCCCGAACCCCGCTCTGGGCCCCGCCGATGCACCGCCCTCGCCGCCCGGCGCCGTGCACGGCGCCCGGCGCCGGTGAGCCGGAGCCGCCGGTGACCGGAGCGCGATCGTGACCACCAGCGAAGCTGCCGCCCGCTGGCCGGCGGCGTCGCTGCAGGCGGCCGCGGACCGCATGGTCGAGATCGTCCTCGGCAAGCCGGACGTGGTCGCCCTGTCGCTCGTGTGCCTGCTGGCCGAGGGGCACCTGCTGCTCCAGGACCTGCCCGGCGTGGGCAAGACCACCCTGGCCACGGCCCTGGCCCGCGCCGTCGGCCTCGACCTCCGCCGCCTGCAGGGCACCGCCGACCTACTGCCCGGCGACGTCACCGGCACGCTGGTCCCCGGGGAGGCCGGCGAGCTCGTGTTCCGGCCTGGACCCATCTTCGCCAACCTGGTGGTCGCCGACGAGCTGAACCGCGCGTCGCCCCGCGCCCAGTCCGCGCTCCTCGAGGCCATGGAGGAGCGCCACGTCACGGTGGACGGCACCACACACCCGCTGCCCCGGCCGTTCATGGTCATCGCCACGCAGAACCCGCTCGATCCCGACAGCACGTTCCTGCTGCCGCACAGCCAGCGGGACCGCTTCCTGCTGTGCCTCTCCCTCGGCTACCCCGACCGGGCCAGCGAGGCCGCGCTGCTCGACGCTGGCGAGCAGACCGAGCGCGCCGCGGCGATGGCGCCCGTCCTGGCCCCCGGCGAGCTCGCCGGGGCCATCGACGCCGCCCGCCGCGTCCACCTGTCCGAGGCGACCAGGGACTACGCGCTCGACCTGGTCCAGGCCAGCCGCCACCACCACGAGATCGCCGTCGGCGCGTCGCCCCGGGCCGCGCTGGCCCTGGTGCGGGCGGCGCGGGCCCGGGCGCTGTTCGACGGGCGTGACTACGCCCTGCCGGACGACGTCAAGGCCCTGGCCGTCCCGGTCCTGGCCCACCGGCTGGTGCTGTCCCCGTCCGCCGAGGTCGCCGGGCGAGCGGCCTCGGCCGTGATGGCCGACATCGTGGCCGCCACCAGCCCCGGGCCGCACCGCCGGCACCGGTGAGCGACCCGCGACCCGGACGCGTGCGGCTCCGCCCCCGGGGCCTGGCGCTCCTGGTCACGGGGTCGGCCGCCGTGGTCGCCGGCGAGCTCGACGCCATCGCCGCGCTGGTCGCTGCCGGCACCGCAGCCCTCGTCCTGGTCGGCCTGGCCGTCCTCGCCGCTGTCCCGCTCGGGCGGCGGGCCGCCGCGGGCGTGGTGCCGCAGCTGGCCGGCCTGCCCTCGCAGGCCGAGCCGGGCGGCACGGTCGACGTGGTCGTCCGGGTCGCCGCGGCGAGCCCCGTCCTCCCGGACCGGGGACGTGGGTGGCCCGGGCCCGTCCTCCTGCGCCCCGGCACCGCCGGGGAGCGGCCGGCGGCGAGGGCGCTCCCACCCTCCGGGCGGCGTGCCCGGCGGCTCCCCGTCCCCGGCGCGGGGGCGGCCGCCGGCACCTCGTCCGGCGCCTTCGAGATCGACGACCCCGGGCAGCGGTGGCGGGTCCGGCGGCGCCACGGCGTCGTCGCCTCGGCCCCGGCAGGCCGCGTGGGCCGCATCGGCCTGGAGCAGGGCGACCCGGTCGGCCACCGTTGCGCCGTCCCGGTCCCCTCCCGCGGGATCCTGGAGATCGGGCCGGTCGAGCTGTGGTGGCCGGACCCGTTCGGCGTCGCCGAGGTCTCCGTGGGCCGTGCCGGGCCGTGGCAGGTCGCCGCCGTCGTGAGACCGGGCGCGAGCGGCGCCGACGGGCCTGCGGCCGGGCGCGACCACGCCGGCTCGGGCGCGACGTGGCGGCGCGGTGCCGGGGCGGGCGACGGCAGCGAGCTGCTGGAGCTGCAGCCGCTGCGCGACGCCCGCGCCACGATCCCCCGCAGGGGCGCCACCGGCGACCGCCTCGGCACCGGCCGTCGGGACCCCGCCGGCTGGCTCCCGGCCACCGGTCGGCTGCACTGGCCGAGCACGCTGCGGACCGGCACGCCGATGGTCCGCCGTTTCGCGACGCCGGCCAGCGCGGGGTCGGCGGTCCACCTCGACCTGCGCGAGCACTGCCACACTCCGGCCTCCGTCGAGGCCGCCGTGTCCGCCGCCGGCGATCTGGCCGCGGCGGCGCTGGGCCGCGGCCGGTGCGTGCACCTGACGGCCACCGGGCAACCGCCCGTGCGGATCGACCCCGGGCCCAGCGCCTTGACGATGCTGGCCACCTGGCTCGCCCTCGCCGACACCGCTCCGCACGCCGGACCGCCGGGACAGGGCGGCAACGGCGGTCCCCGGCCGAGCACGGTGGTGACGACCGCCGTCGGGGCCCGCTCGTGGGCGGCGCCGGACGTGCTGGTGGTCGACGGTGGCAGCGCGTCCGGCGGCCCACCGGCACCGCCGGACGCGCCGAGGACGACGGCCCCGGGCACCGCGGGCACCGCGGGCCGGAAACGATGACCGGCACCGGCCCCGGCAGCGCCGCCCCGCCCCTCCGGCCCGGCGCCGGCGGCCGC
>JAJZYI010000214.1 GCA_021798135.1 Actinomycetes bacterium
CCCCGCCCCCCGGGGGCCGCCCGGCGCCCGGCGGCCCCGCCGGCCGCTGCCGCAGCCGCTCGCCCACCTGCGCCTCGCGCCCGTGCTCGGACGGCTCGTAGTAGCTCGTGCCGGCCAGCTCGTCGGGCAGGTACTGCTGTTCCACCCAGCCCCTCGGGTCGTCGTGCGGGTAGCGGTAGCCGGCACCGTGCCCGATGCGCTGCGCGCCCTGGTAGTGCGCGTCACGGAGGTGGGGCGGCACGGGCCCCGCCGGCCGCGAGCGCACGTCGGCAAGGGCGCGCCCGATGGCCACCGTCACCCGGTTCGACTTCGGGGCCGTGGCCAGGTGGACCACGGCGTGCGCCAGGTTGAGCTGCGCCTCGGGGAGTCCCACGAGCTCCACCGCATGGGCGGCGGCGGTGGCGACGAGCAGGCCGGTCGGGTCGGCCATGCCAACGTCCTCGCTGGCCAGGATCACCAGCCGCCGGGCGATGAAGCGGGGGTCCTCGCCCGCCACCAGCATCCGGGCCAGCCAGTGCAGCCCGGCGTCGGGGTCGCCGCCCCGGATGCTCTTGATGAGGGCGCTGGTGACGTCGTAGTGGTCGTCGCGCCCCCACGCCAGTGCCCGGGTGCTGCGGGCCCGCTCGACGTCGGCCAGCGTGACGTGGCGGCCGTCGCCGGCGACCGCCACGGCGACCTCCAGGGTGGTGAGCAGTGCCCGGCCGTCCCCGTCGACGCTGCGGACCAGCGCCGCGGCAGCGTCCTCGTCGATGGTCGCCTGCTCGGCGGCGAGGCCGCGGCCGAGCAGCTCCCGCAGCGCGCCGGCACCGAGCGGCTCCAGGCGGAAGAGGGTGGAGCGGCTGAGCAGCGGCCCGTTCACCTCGAAGAACGGGTTCTCCGTGGTGGCGCCGACCAGGGTGAGCACGCCGTCCTCGACGCTCGGGAGCAGCGCGTCCTGCTGGGCCTTGCTGAAGCGGTGCACCTCGTCGAGCAGCAGGACGGTCGCCACCCCCTGCTCGGCCAGGCGCTGGCGTGCCCGCTCGGCAGCGTCGCGGACGTCCTTCACCCCGGCGCTGACGGCGCTCAGGGGCTCGAAGGCGGCACCGACAGCGTCGGCGAGCAGGCGGGAGACCGTCGTCTTCCCCGTGCCCGCCGGCCCCCACAGGATGACCGAGGTCAGCCGGCCCGCCGCCACCAGGGCGCGCAGCGCGCCGTCGGGCCCGAGCAGGTGCTCCTGCCCGACGACGTCGTCGAGGCTGGCCGGCCGCAGCCGGCTCGCCAGCGGCCCCCGGGCGCGCAGGCGGGCCTCGAGCGCGGCGTCGAACAGGCTCACCGCGACCCCGGGGGCCCCTGGCCCCCGACCGGCGACCTTGCCGCGGCGGCCGTGGGTGGCCCGCCGCCGGTGTACAGCCCGCCGCCGGTGGGTGGCCCGGCGGTCGTGTGCAGCCCGCCGCCGGTGTACAGCCCGGCGGCCGTGTGCAGCCCGCCGCCGGTGTGCAGCCCGGCCGCCGTGGCGGCCGCGGGAGGCCCGGAGCCGGGGCCCGCTCCCATGGCCCGTCCCGGCCCTACCGCCCCGGGCGCGGGGCCAGGCCCAGCTCCCGGAGCTGGCGCGGGTCGAGGGGGTTCGGCGCTCCGGTCATCAGGTCGGTGCCGGACTGGGTCTTCGGGAAGGCGATGACCTCGCGGATGTTCTCCTCGCCGGCCGCCAGGGCCACCAGCCGGTCGACGCCGACGGCGAAGCCCCCGTGCGGCGGGGCGCCGTAGCGGAAGGCGCCGAGCAGGAAGCCGAAGCGGGCCTCGGCCTCGTCCGGGGCGATGCCCAGCGCGTCGAAGATGCGGCGCTGCACGTCCTCGCGGTGCACACGGATCGACCCGGAGCCCAGCTCCCAGCCGTTGAGGACCAGGTCGTAGGCCAGCGACCGCACCGACAGCGGGTCGCTCTCGAGCCGGTCGAGGTCCTCGGGGTGCGGCATGGTGAACGGGTGGTGGGCGGCCGCCGGCCGGCCGTCCTCGTCGACGCCGTCGAACAGCGGGAACTCCGTGACCCAGCACAGGCGCCGGCCACCCTCGGACACCGGCATGCGGCCCAGCTCCAGCCGGAGCGCCCCGAGCACCTCGCAGGCGGTGCGCCACTCGTCGGCGACGGCGAGGACGAGGTCGCCGGGCACGGCGCCGGCGGCGGCCAGCAAGGCGTCGCGCTCGGCGTCGGACAGGAACTTCGCCAACGGCGACTCGAGCAGGACGTCGCCGGCGCTGCCGGCGACCTTGAACCACGCCAGGCCCTTGGCCCCGAGCTGCTTGGCCCGGTCGACGAGCCCGTCCAGGCGGTTGCGGCCCAGCGCCGCGCCCCCCGGGTGGCACAGGCCCTTCACCACGGGCGCCTGGAAGGCCCGGACCTCGCTGCCGGCGAA
This sequence comes from Actinomycetes bacterium, assembly GCA_021798135.1. Classification (GTDB taxonomy): domain Bacteria; phylum Actinomycetota; class Acidimicrobiia; order Acidimicrobiales; family UBA8190; genus JAJZYI01. The sequence continues at coordinate 2,391 of JAJZYI010000214.1, forward strand.
CACCGGCGACAGGTCGACCAGGGCCCCCGGGATGCGCAGGTCCGGCTTGTCGGTGCCGTAGCGGTCCATGGCCTCGCGCCAGGTGAGGGTGAGGACGTCCCCGTCGGCCCCGAGCGCCTCGGCCGACCGCCGCGGCGCCGCGCCGTCCCCGCCGGCCAGGTCGACGGAGCTCCCGTCCCCCGCCTCGGCCGCGGCCAGCGCGGCGGTGACGGCGCGGGACACGGCCGCGTGCACGTCGGCGGGCTCGACGAACGACATCTCCAGGTCGAGCTGGGTGAACTCGAACTGCCGGTCGGCGCGCAGGTCCTCGTCGCGCAGGCACCGGGCCACCTGGTAGTAGCGGTCGAAGCCGCCCACCATGAGCAGCTGCTTGGCGATCTGGGGGCTCTGGGGAAGCACGTAGAAGTCGCCGTGGTGCAGCCGGGACGGCACGGCGAACTCGCGCGCCCCCTCGGGGGTCGGCGTCCACAGCAGCGGCGTCTCCACCTCGCAGAAGCCCTGCTCGTCCATGGCCCGGCGCATCGCCGCCACCATGGCGGCACGCAGGCGCAGGTTGCGCTGCATCCGGGCCCGGCGGATGTCGACGTAGCGGAAGCGCAGTCGGGCCGCCTCGTCGGTCTCGGTGCGCTCGTCGAGCGGGAACGGCGGCGTGTCGGCCCGGTTGAGGACGGTGACGGTGCAGTCGCCCAGCTCGACGTCGCCGGTGGGCAGGTCCGGGTTGCGCGTGCCCTCGGGGCGCCGGCGCACGGTCCCGTCGACCGCCACGACCCACTCGGTCCGCACGTCGACGGAGCCGTCGACCACGCACTGGACCAGGCCGGAGCGGTCGCGCAGGTCCACGAAGGCGAGGTGCTCGCCGTGCTCCCGACGGCGCGCCACCCACCCGCAGAGCCGGACCTGCTGCCCGTCGTGCGCGGCTCGCAGCTCCCCGCACAGGTGGGTGCGCATGGCGGTGGCGGCGGGCGCAACCCCGACGGCAGGCACCGTGGCCACGCCGGGGGCCGTCTCGTCGCTCATGTCGTCTCCTCGTCGTCGTCGGTCGTGGTGGCGGGCGCCAGCGCCCCCGGGGATGCTTCGCTCCCCACCCGTCAGCCCTTTCGCCGCGGGAGGAGGCGGTAGGCGTCGAACACGCCGTCGAGGTGCTTGAGGGACCGGACCAGGGAGTCGAGGTGACCGGGGTCGGCGAGCTCCACGTCGAAGCGCATGCGGCTGACGCGGTCCGGTGTCGTCTGGGTGGCCGACGCCACGATGTTCAGGTGGTGCTCGGACACCACCCGGGTGACGTCGGCGAGCAGCCGGGAGCGGTCGAAGGCGAGGACCTCGACCGAGGCGATCACCACGGTGCTCCCGCCGCGGTCCCACTCCACCTCGATGAGCCGCTCGCCGCCGGTCGCGGCCAGCGCGGCAGCGTTGGCGCAGTCCGAGCGGTGGACGCTCACGCCGCGGCCCCGGGTGACGAACCCGACGATGGGGTCGCCGGGCACCGGGGTGCAGCAGCGCGACAGCCGGACCATGACGTCGTCGAGCCCCTCCACGAACACGCCGGCCTGCGACCCCGGCCGGCGCTGGCGGACGCCGCGGTGGGTGGGGCTGACGGTGGTGGGCAGCTGCTCCTCGTAGTCGCCGCCGCGCAGGTCCCGGGCCAGGCGCTGGGCCACCGACCGGGCCGACAGGTGGCCCTCGCCCACCGCCGCGTGCAGCCCGTCGGCGTCGGCGTAGCTCATGCTGGCGGCCAGCTGGGTCAGCGCCCCCGACGCGGCCAGCTTCTGCGCCGGCAGGCCCTCGCGCCGCAGCGCCCGGGACAGCTCCTCCCGGCCGTTCTCGATGGCGTCCTCGCGCCGCTCCCGGCTGAACCACTGGCGGATCTTGTTGCGGGCGCGGGGTGACGCCACGACCTGCAGCCAGTCGCGCGACGGCCCGGCGGAGGGCACCTTGGACGTGACGATCTCCACCGTGTCGGCCGACTGCAGCCTGGTGTCGAGGGGGACGAGGCGGCCGTTCACCTTCGCCCCGATGCAGCGGTGGCCCACCTCGGTGTGGATGGCGTACGCGAAGTCGATGGGCGTGGCCCCGGCGGTCAGGGCGAGGACCTTGCCCTTCGGGGTGAAGACGTAGACCTCGTCCTGCTCCAGGTCGAGCTTGAGCGCCTCGAGGAACTCGAGCGGGTCGACGGTGTCGGCCTGCCAGTCGACGATGCGCTGCAGCCACTGCACCTCGGCGGTGGTCGCAGCCGGGTCCTTCACCCCCTCCTTGTACCCCCAGTGCGCGGCGATGCCGTACTCGGCCCGCCGGTGCATCTCGTGGGTGCGGATCTGCACCTCGATCGGCTTGCCCTCGAGCCCGATGACGGTGGTGTGCAGCGACTGGTAGAGGTTGAACTTGGGGCTGTTGATGTAGTCCTTGAACCGCCCCTGCACCGGGCTCCAGATGGCGTGGATGGCGCCGAGCGCGGCCCAGCAGTCCTTCTCCGAGTCGACGATGACGCGGATGCCGACGAGGTCGTGGATCTCGGCGAACTCCTTGTGCCGGACCACCATCTTCTCGTAGATGCTCCACAGGTGCTTCGGGCGGCCGGTGACCTCGGCCTCGATGCCCGACGCGGCCAGCCGCTGGCGGACGGCCACGAGGACCCGGGCGATGTGCTCGTCGCGCTCGGGCGCCCGGGTGGCGACCATCTGCTCGATCTCGGCGTACCGGCGCGGGTGCAGCGTGGCGAAGGCGAGGTCCTCCAACTGCCACTTGAGCTCCTGGATGCCCAGCCGGTGCGCCAGCGGCGCGTAGATGTCCAGGGTCTCCTGGGCGATCCGGCGCTGCTTCCACTCCGGCATGACGGCCAGGGTGCGCATGTTGTGCAGCCGGTCGGCGAGCTTGATGACGAGCACCCGCCAGTCGCTCGCCATGGCCACCAGCATCTTGCGGACCGTGGCGGCCTGCTGGGCCTCCTTGGAGTCGAACTGCAGGCGGTCGAGCTTGGTGACGCCGTCGACGACGGCGGCCACGTCGGCGCCGAGCTCGCCGGTGACGTCCTGCAGGGTGAGGCCCGTGTCCTCCACCGCGTCGTGCAGGAGGGCGGCGGCCACCGACCGGGCGTCGAGGCCGAGGTCGGCGACGACCACGGCCACGGCCACCGGGTGGGTCACGTACGGCTCGCCGCTCTTGCGGTACTGCCCGCGGTGCGCCGCCTCCGCCACCGTCCCGGCGTGGCGGATGGCGGCTCGGTCCTCGGCGGTGGCGTCGGGGTGCCGGCGGGCGAAGGCGGCCTCGACCGGGGCGAGCAGGTCCGCGATCGCGCCGGGGTCGCCGGGCCCCACCTGCTCTGACGGCGCGATCACCATGTCATCACGGTACCGCCCGCGTCAGCGCGTCAGCGACGTCGGCCGCCGCCGCCTTTCTTGCTGCCGCCCTTCTTCCGCTGGGGTGGCCGGCGTGCCGCGCCGCCCGCGGGCCGGGAGCCGGCCGGCCGGCGGGCCGCCGCGGCGCCGGCC
>JAJZYI010000215.1 GCA_021798135.1 Actinomycetes bacterium
TGCTCGACCACCGCCAGGAAGTACTCGAGCTCACGCCGATCCATAGCAGGAGGGTATCACTGGCCCAGGTTTTTGATCTTTGTTGCCAATGGCCAGTGAACGTAGCCTGGGTGCTGCTCGCGGTGCCCCCCGCCGCCGGCGCGGGAGCAGCGGGGTGCCGCGCCGGCGGGACCGGTCGCGCCGAGGCACCGGGCACGGGGTCGCCCAGCGCGCCCGGGCCCGCCTGTTGCCGGCCACCGGCCTGGCTGCCGGTGGCGCCGGGGAGCCGGCCCCGTCGCCGGTCGGGCCCGGGACGCCAGCGGGCGCACCGGCACCGGCACGCCGTGCCGTGGACGAGCCGTGACGAACGAGAAGTGGGACCCCATGCCTGACATCGACCGCACCGTCCTGCCCCTGACCGTGCCGACGCACCACGATCCCGACCCGCCGCTCGACGTCCGCCAGGCCGGCCCCGGGACGGCCATGGCGCAGCGTCCCCTGCCGCCGGCGGGGGCTCCCAACATCCTCCTGATCCTGCTCGACGACGTCGGCTTCGGCGCCGGGTCGCCGTACGGGGGGCCCTGCCGCATGCCGGTGGCGCAGCAGCTGGCCGACGGCGGGCTCGTCTACACCAGGTTCCACACGACCGGGCTGTGCGCGCCGACGCGCACCGCCCTGCTCACCGGGCGGAACCACCACGTGTGCGGCATGGGTGCCGTTCCCGAGATGGCGACGCCCTACCCGGGCTACGACGCGACCCGCCGGCGCGAGCACGCCACGGTCGCCCAGATCCTGCAGGCCAACGGCTACGCCACCGCCGCCTTCGGCAAGATGCACCAGACGCCGCCGTGGGAGCAGACCCCTGCCGGGCCGTTCGAGCACTGGCCGACGAACGAGGGCTTCGACCATTTCTACGGTTTCCTCGGTGCCGAGACGAACCACTATGCGCCCAGTCTCTTCGAGGGCACGACCCCGATAAACCCGTCCATCGACGACGATCCCGACTACCATTTGTCGGCCGACCTCGCCGACCAAGCGATCGGCTGGATCGAGGCGGTGCGGACGTTCGACCACCAGCGCCCGTGGTTCTGCTACCTGAGCTTCGGCGCCTGCCACACGCCGTTCCACGTCCCCGAGGCCTGGCGCGACCGCTACCGGGGGGAGTTCGACCACGGCTGGGACGAGCAGCGCACGCGGACCCTGGAGCGCCAGCGCGCCGTGGGCGTCGTCCCGCCCGACGCCGAGCTGGCGCCGTGGACCCCCGGCGTGCCGCACTGGCGCGAGATCGGAGGGACCGAGCAGCGGGTGGCGGCCCGGATGATGGAGCTCTACGCCGCCTTCCTGGAGCACACCGACGCGCAGGTGGGGCGGGTGGTGGAGAGCCTCCGTCAGGCGGGGACGCTCGACGACACGGTGGTCGTGTACCTGATCGGCGACAACGGTGCGTCGGCCGAGGGCGGCCTCGAAGGCACGCTGAACGAGATGCTGACCGTGAACGGCATCCCCGACAGCGCGGCGCGGATCGAGGAGCAGCTGGACGAGCTGGGCGGTCCGACGACCTACCCGCTCTACCCGGCGGGGTGGGCGGTGGCGATGAACACGCCGTACCAGTGGACGAAGCAGCTCGCGTCGCACTACGGCGGGACGCGCAACGGCATGATCGTGCACTGGCCGGCGGGGATCCCGGCCGGCCAGCAGGTCCGCCACCAGTGGCACCACTGCATCGACGTCGCCCCGACGCTCCTGGACCTGGCTGGCGTGCCCGAGCCGAAGGTGGTGAACGGCGTGGAGCAGGTCCCGATGAACGGCGTGTCGATGCGCTACACCTTCGACGACGCCGGGGCTCCGGACCGGCGCACGGTGCAGTACTTCGAGATCTTCGGGAACCGCGGCATCTACCACGACGGCTGGACGGCCTCCACGGCGCACCGCGTCCCGTGGAAGCCGGCGGCGTTCTCGTGGCCCAGGTTCGAGGACGACGTCTGGGAGCTCTACCACGTCGCCGAGGACTGGACCCAGGCCCACGACCTGGCCGGGCAGCTCCCGGACAAGCTGCGGCAGCTGCAGGATCTCTTCCTCGACGAGGCCCGCAAGCACGACGTGCTGCCCCTCGACGACCGGCTCGCCGAGCGCATGAACGCGCAGATGGCCGGCCGCAGGACGCCGTTGGCTGACAGGAGGTCGGTGACGCTGCGGCACGGCGCGGCCAGGCTGCGCGAAGATGCGCTCCCGAACGTGAAGAACACCTCCTTCCGCGTCACGGCGGAGGTCGTCGTCGACGCCGGCGCCTCGGGCGTCCTGGTCGCCCAGGGCGGCCGCTTCGGCGGGTGGTGCATCTACGCCGTCGACGGCGTCGTCTCGTTCTGCCACAACCTCTGCGGGCTGGAGCGCTACCACGTGAGGAGCGACCGGGTGCTGACCGCCGGGACGAGGCTGGTCGAGATGGCGTTCACCTACGACGGCGGCGGCGTGGGCAAGGGAGGCACCGCGCGGCTGTCCGTCGACGGCGAGTGCGTCGGGACGGGCCGGGTGGAGCGGACGGTGCCGTACGCCTTCTCCGTCGACGAGAGCCTGACGGTCGGCTTCGACCGCGGGACGCCGGTGACCGAGGAGTACGAGGCCGGCCGGCGGAGCCGGTTCAGCGGGACGGTCCGGTGGCTGCGGATCGACTCCCTCGACGACGGCGACGCGGCGGGGTCCGAGGGCACGTGGCGCGCCGCGGTGATGACGCAGTGAGCGCCGCCGGCCGTGCCCCGGCCGTGCCCCGTGCCGGCGGGCGTGCAGGGCACGGCCGCCCCGCGTCCGGGCGGTCGCGGTGCCCGAGGCGGGTGGTGTCGTGAGGATCGGGTACCTGCTGGACCTGCACAAGGGTGGGTACGATCAGCCGGTGCCGACGCGCGAGGACGCGGCGGGGACGATGGACGCCATGATCGAGGAGGGGATCCTCGCTGAGAAGGCGGGGTTCCACTCGATCCAGGTCCCCGACCGTCACGGCCGGACGGAGTGCTACTTCCCCGGGCCGTTCCAGCTGCTGTCGATCCTGGCGCACGAGACGAGCAGGGTGGCGCTGGGCTCGTACGCGCTGGTGAACACGCTGTACCACCCGATGCTGATCGCGGAGCAGTGCGCGGTGATCGACAACCTGTCGCGCGGCCGGCTGTACATGACGTGGGCGCGTGGGTACCACGAGGGGTACTGGGACTACTTCGGGGTGCCGAAGGAGCGTCTGCTGGGGCGGTTCTTGGAGAACGTCCGGGTGATCGAGCAGGCGTACCGGGGTGAGCGGTTCAGCCACCAGGGCGACTGCTACGAGGTCCGCGACGCGCTGCTGTCGCCGCAGCCGTACCAGCGGCCGCACTTCCCGTTCTGGGGCGGCGGGCAGTTCAAGCCGTCGATCGAGCGGTCGGCGCGCTACGCGGAGGCGTGGACCTGCGACGGCTTCCCGATCCAGCGGGCGACGTGGGACGAGCAGGTCGGCGCGTACCGCTCGGCGTGCGCCGAGGAGGGGAAGAAGCCGTTCATCGTCCTCTTGCGCAACGGCTGGGTGGCGGACAGCTTCGAGGAGGCGGCCCGGCAGTTCGGCGAGCACTACGTCGACGAGATGCGCTTCTACTGCCGCCAGGGGATCCTGGCACACCACCCGGACTTCGACACCCCGGAGAAGATCACGGCGCAGAGCACCCGGGAGCACGTGGTGGTGGGCACCCCCCAGCAGTGCATCGAGCGGCTCGAGCAGTACGAGGAGGAGCTCGGCGTCGACTACGTGACGATGCGCTTCCGGATGGTGAAGGGCCCGAGCCTCCAGGCGACACGCGAGCAGATCCTCCGCTTCGGCGAGGAGGTCGTCGCCCACTTCACCAGGAAGTCCCCCCAGCCGATCGACCACCCCGCCATCCCCGAGGGAGCGCGGTGGTGAGGGAGGCGGCGCAACGGTGAGCTCGGGCGGGCGGGTGCCCGTCGCGCTCAGAGCCTGGGGTCGTGGCCGGCCTCGGCCGCGGCCGCCTCGCCGGCCAGGAACCCGAAGGTGACGGCCGGGCCGATGGTGCCGCCGGGGCCGTAGTAGGCCTGCCCCGTCGGCGCTGCCGCGCAGTTCCCCGCGGCGAACAGCCGGGGGATCGGGGAGCCGTGGACGTCGACGACGCGGCCCGAGGCGTCGATGACCGGGCCGCCCTTGGTGTCGAGGGCGCCGGGTCCCAGGATGATGCAGTGGCAGGGCCCGGCGGTGTCGAGCGGCCGCATGGTGGGGTTGGGGAGGCCGGCTCGCTGCGGGCCTGCCCAGGCCCGCTCCAGCGGCGAGCCGCCGCGCCCGAAGTCCCGGTCGACGCCCTCGGCCGCCATCTGGTTGAACCGGGTGACGGTCTCGGCCAGCCTCGCCCCGAACGTCGGGGCGAGGCGGACGCTGCCGACGCGCGGGCCGACCTCGGCCAGCCGGGCGTCGATGACGGCACCCAGGGCGTCCAGGTCCGGCGCCGACAGCATGTTCTCGTGCCCCTCGCCCGGCCCCGGGACCGGCCACCGCGGCCGGGTGGTCGGCCGGTCGTCGTGCAGGACGGCGTCGTCGAAGATCATGAACAGCAGGAAGTTGGGGTACTCCAGGCGGCTCGGGTCCCAGACGTGGTGGATCTGGCCGCGGTCGTTGTACGCCATCTTCTCGTTCATGACCCGCTCGCCGAAGCGGTTGACGATCACCATCGAGTCGCCGAACGGGTAGACGCAGTCGTGGGGCGTGCGCCTGTCGCGCAGGGCGAGCTCGAGCACGACCTGGCTCCACCAGGCATGGGCCATGGTGCCCAGCGCGGCGCCCGCCTCGATCCCGATGCGCACGAAGTCACCGCGCGCCGTGGGCGCAGCCGCACCGCCGAGCACGGGTCCTCGCAGGAACGCCGAGGCGAGCTGCTCGTCGTGGAGGAACCCGCCCGTGGCGAAGACGACGCCGCGCCGGGCGCCGGTCAGCACCGTCGCGCCGCCCCGGCGCGACTCGACGCCCACGATCACGCCGTCGTCGTCGCGCACCAGGTGGGCGGCCCGCGTCTCCATGCGGACCGTCACCCCCGCCGCCTCGGCGCTGCGGAGCATGGCGTCCACCAGGATCTGGCCGCCGGTCGGGTCGATCCCGGCTCGATGGCCCTCGGGCATCCGGATCTTGATGGCACGGCCCACGGGCACCTCGTCCTCGGGGAACGGCGCGTAGTAGTCGGGGTAGGCGGGGTCGACGGCGTCGTCGTAGGGGATGGCGCCGGCCGACGCGAGCTCGGCGAAGGCGCGTGGCCCGTGGTCGACCAGCGCCTCCAGGAGCGCGAGCTGGTCCTCGTCCAGGCCGAAGCGGGGCTCCTCGGGGGCGAACCGGGTGGGGTGGGCGCCGCGCGCCATGAACCGCAGGGCCGCGGCGCGGTCGTCCACCAGGCCGGCCGCGGCCATCACGGGGTTGCCGGGGATCCACATGACACCGCTCGACTTGGCCGTCGTGCCGCCGGGGTGCACGGCGGCGTCGAGGACGGTGACGGAAGCCCCGCGGCGCGCCGCGGCGAGGGCCGCCGACAGGCCGGCCGCGCCCGACCCCACGACGACGACGTCGACGACGTCGTCCCACTCGGGGCCCCACGGGCCTGCTGGTGCTCCTGCTCGGTCGGTCACGGCATCCTCCCTCGGTGGTCGCGAGACCGGGCGGGGTCGGCCCGGTTCTGGCGGTCGGGTGGCGGCAGGCGGTCTGCGGTGCGGCGGCTGGGGGCGCACCTTCGCCGGTCAGGCGGGCAGCAGGCAGTCTCCGGTCAGGCGGGCAGCAGGCAGTCGCCGGTCAGGCGGGCAGCAGGCAGTCTCCGGTCAGGCGGGCAGCAGGACGCGGGCCTCGCCCGCCATCACCGTGTCGTCGCCGCGGCGCAGC
>JAJZYI010000216.1 GCA_021798135.1 Actinomycetes bacterium
ACGCGAGCCCAGAGCGTCGTCCGTCGCAATTCGGCGCGCATGGATGATCCTCGTTTCGTCGACACAATCGTTCGTCTCAGCACGTGGACGAGCACCCTACGTGACCGACAACGCGCGGTCAACGGGTACGGTTGGCACAGTCGAGTCCACCGACGTGGTGTGCGAGGCATCGACGAGCCGACGAGCCGGTCACGCCCCCAGCACCCGAACGGGTGATCCGTCCAGCCAGGCGACGATGTCGTCCACCACCTCGGTGAAGAACCGCTCGTAGCCGCGAGCCGTCACGTACCCGACGTGGGGCGTCGCCAGCACGTTCGGCAAGCTCCGGAAGGGGTGCCCGACAGCCAGGGGCTCGCGGTCGTACACGTCGACGCAGGCGCCGGCGATGCCTCCCGACCGGCACGCCTCGGCCACGGCTGCCTCGTCGCACACGGGCCCCCGACTGGTGTTCACGAGCCATGCGGTCGGCTTCATGCGGGCCAGCTCGGCGGCCCCGATGAGCCCCCGGGTCCGTTCCGACAGCACCAGGTGCACGCTCACCACGTCCGACGTGGCGAGCAGCTCGTCCCTGGCGACGAGCGAGACGCCAACGTCGGCGCAGCGCTCGGCGGTGAGGTTGGCGCTCCAGGCGACCACGTCCATGCCGAAGGCCAGGCCGATCCGTGCCACCTGGCTGCCGAGGCGGCCGAGGCCGACCACGCCCAGCCGCGCGCCGGCCAGGTCACCGCCGACGGTCGTCATCCAGCCGCCCGCCCGCACGCTGGCGAGCTCCTCGGGAAGGTGACGGACCGCCGCCAGGATGAGCGCCCACGTGAGCTCGGCCGTGCCGTTGCTTGCGGCGCCCGTGCCGCACACGGTCACGCCCCGCTCGGCGCAGGCGGCGAGGTCGACGGCCGCATTGCGGGGGCCGGTGGTGACGAGGAGGCGGAGGTTCTCCAGCGCTGTCACCAGGTCTCGCCCGAACGGGGTGCGCTCCCGCATGGCCACCACGACGTCGAAGGGGCGCAACCGTCGTACCAGCGCGTCGAGGTCGGCAACGTGGTCGGGGAACACCTGCACCTCGGCGCGCCCCGCCAGCCGGTCCCACGGCCCGAAGGCGGTCGCCACTCCCTGGTAGTCGTCGAGGACCGCCACCCGCGGCAGCCGGCTCGAACCCGAAGCGCCCATGGAGGGCAGTCTGGCCGAACCCAGGCGGCACCACCATCGGCGTCCACGGTCCGGGCCGGGGGCCGACAGCCAGCCAGAGGCCGACAGCCAGCCAGAGGCCGACAGGCAGCCGGGGCCCAAAGGCCGTCAGGGGCCGGCGGCGACGCTGCGGAGCTCGGCCACCGCGGCCCGCATCACGTCGGCGAGCGGGCGATCGTCCGCCTCACCGGCCCAGCGCTCCAGGGCGACCCGCAGGACCGTCATGCCGGCATCGGCGGCCAGGCTGGCGGACGGTTCGGCCACGCCCCGGGCTCGGAGGGCCGCTGCCACCGCCGCGGCGTAGTCGGCGATCTTGGCCAGCTCCCGCTCGCGCAGCTCCGGGTTGGCGGCGATCACCGCGTGGCGCTGGCGAGCGAGGTCTCGGCGCGCCTCGCCGAGCAGGGTCGCCGCGGCGTCGAGCCCGCAGGTCACGGCGGCCAGGGGACCGTCGCCGGCCGGGGCTGCGGCGACCGCTGCCACGATCCGCTCCTGCAGCAGGCCGGACCCGGCGAAGAGGACCTCCCGCTTGTCGGCGAAGTGGCGGAAGAACGTGCGCTCGGTCAGCCCTGCCCTGGCGGCGATCTGCGCCGCCGTGGTCTGGTCGAAACCCCGCTCGGCGTACAGCGCGAGGGCGGCCTCCTGCAGGCGCCCGCGGCTGTCCGGTTCCCAACGACCCACGCTCCGATCCTACCGTTGACAGTGACTGACATCGGGCGTACGCTCATGTCAGCAACTGACGTCACCCTGGGAGGTCCGTCGTGAAGTACTTCGTGACCGGCGCGTCCGGCTGGATCGGCTCCGCGCTCGTACCCGAGCTCATCCAGGCCGGCCACCACGTGGTCGGGCTGGCAAGGTCGGACGCCTCGGCGACGGCGCTGGCCGCGGCCGGTGTGACGCCACACCGCGGCGACCTCGGCGACCCGGCCGGCCTGGCCGAGGTCGCCGGCACGTGCGACGGGGTGGTGCACCTGGCGTTCCAGCACGAGGTGGCGTTCGGCCGAGGCGACTTCGTCGCCGCAGCCGCAGCCGACCGGCGCGCCGTGGAGGCCATGGGCGCGGCGCTGGCGGGCTCCGGCCGGCCCTTCGTCCTCGCCAGCGGCATGGTGGGCCTCGCGTCGGGCCGGACCGCTACCGAGGCGGACGGGCTGGTCCCGACTCCGGAGGTTCGCGGCGTCCCGGCCAGCCGCCGCCTGGCCACCGCGCTGCTCACGCTGTCGCTCTCGGGTGTCGGCGTGCGCTCGTCGGTGGTCCGCTTCGCCCCCACGGTGCACGGCCAGGGTGACCACGGGTTCGTCGCCACGTTCGTCGGCCTCGCCCGCCAGCACGGCGTGTCGGGCTACGTGGGCGACGGCGGCAACCGCTGGCCGGCGGTGCACGTCTCCGACGCCGCCCACCTGGTCCGGCTGGCCGTGGAGTCGGCGCCCGCCGGGTCGGTGCTGCACGCCGCCGCCGAGGAGGGCGTGGCGTTCCGTGGCATCGCCGAGGCCATCGGCCGCCAGGTCGGGGTCCCTGCGGTCTCGGTGGTGCCGGCGGACGCCCCCGCGCACTTCGGCTTCCTCGGCCAGTTCGCCGGCGTCGACGCCCCCGCCTCCTCCGCCATCACCCGGGACCTGCTCGGCTGGGTCCCGACGGGGCCGACGCTGCTGCAGGACCTGGGCGCCGGGCGCTACACCGGCTGACGGGCCCGCCACCCGGCGCGCTCAGCGGCCGGTTGCCGCGACCAGGGCCATGTCGGCGTCGACCATCATGCCGACCAGCTCGGCGAAGTCGACCGACCGCTCCCAGCCCAGCTCCCGGCGGGCCCGGGTGGGGTCGCCGACGAGCAGGTCCACCTCGGCCGGGCGCAGGAACCGCTCGTCGATCACCACGTGCTCGGTCCAGTCGAGCCCGACCCGGGCGAAGGCGATCTCGCACAGCTCGCGCACCGCGTGGGTCTCGCCGGTGGCGACCACGAAGTCACCCGGCTCGTCCCGCTGCACCATGAGCCACATGGCCCGCACGTAGTCCCCCGCGTACCCCCAGTCTCGGTGGGCGTCGAGGTTGCCGAGCGGCAGCTTGTCGGCCAGGCCGTGGGCGATGCGGGCCACGCCGTGGGTGACCTTCCGGGTGACGAACTCCAGGCCGCGACGGGGGCTCTCGTGGTTGAAGAGGATGCCGGACGAGGCGTGCAGCCCGTAGCTCTCGCGGTAGTTGACGGTGATCCAGTGCCCGTACACCTTGGCCACGCCGTAGGGGCTGCGGGGGTAGAAGGGCGTCGACTCGTCCTGGGGCACCGCCTGGACCTTGCCGAACATCTCGGACGAGGACGCCTGGTAGAAGCGGATGGCGGGGTCGACCATGCGGATGGCGTCGAGGAGCCGGGTCACGCCGAGCGCCGTGGTCTCACCGGTGAGCACCGGCTGGCTCCACGACGTCTGCACGAACGACTGGGCCGCCAGGTTGTAGACCTCCGACGGCCGGTGCTCGCGCAGCAGGCCGATGAGCGAGCCCTCGTCGAGGAGGTCACCGGCGACGAGGGTGACGCGGTCCTGGATGTGGGCGATGCGCTCGAAGTTGACCGTGGACGAGCGGCGGACCATGCCGACCACCTCGTAGCCCTCGTCGAGCAGCAGCTCCGCCAGGTACGAACCGTCCTGGCCGGTGATCCCGGTGATGAGCGCACGCTTGGTCATGGTCGTCGTCCCTCCGCTAGTTCGCGGCAGCCACCCGTCGTCCAGCCGTTGTTGCGGCGCGCCGTCCAGGCGTTGCTACGGCCTGCCGTCCAGGCGTTGCTGCGGCCTGCCGTCCAGGCGTTGCTGCACCGCGTCGTCGTTTCCTCACTGGACGCGGCACCGGCTACCGGTTCCCGGCCGAACCCCGCCGCTGTCGGACGAGCCGCTCCGGCACCGGCGCCAGCTATCCACATGCAAACACGATTCGTAGTGACGAGACCACGCAACATGCTCTCTGGTCGTGCCCGGTCTGCAGGCTGCGCACGTGCGTCAGCGCCCGCGCCAACTCGGAGCCCGCTTCTCGGTGAAGGCGGCGATGCCCTCGGCGGCATCCTCGGTCTGGTTGACGAGGGTCAACATGGCCTGCAGGTGGGAGAGTGCTGGGTCGGCGGGCATGTCGACGACAGCGTAGAACGCGTCGCGCCCCAGCCTCATCACGGCCGGCGACCGCCCGGCCAGCGCGGTGGCGAGCTCGTCGACCGTGGCATCGAGGTCCTGGTGGGGCACCACCCGGCTGACGAAGCCCAGCCGGAGTGCCTCGTCGGCACCGACCACCCGGCCCGTCAGCATCAGGTCGAGGGCCGCCTTCGGCCCCATGGACCGCAGCATCGGCACCGTGACCATGAACGGCCACAGCCCGACCTTGATCTCCGGCGCGCCGAAGCGGGCGCGCTCCGACGCGACGACGAGGTCGCAGGCCAGCGCGAGGCCGAAACCTCCAGCCATCGCCCATCCCGGCACCCGGGCGATCGTCGGCTTGCCCAGCCCCCACATCGCCCGGAACAGGTTCGCCAGCTCACCCCGCGCGTCGTGCAGCTCCAGGAAGCCCTCGGCGTCGTCCCGGCCGGCACCGCCCCGCGCCGCAGCGGCGACGGGGGGGTCCCCGACGGCGTCGCCCCCGCCGGCGGCCGCGCCGCCCGCCTGCGCAGCCGACGGTCCCTGGCCGCGCATGCCGCCGAGGTCCGCACCCGAGCAGAACGCCTCGTCGCCCGCCCCCGTGACGACGACGACCCGCACGTCGTCGTCGGAGCGCGCGTCCACCATCGCCGCCCGCAGGCCACGGACGACCCCCCAGCTCATGGCATTTCGGCGCTCGGGCCGGTTGATCGTCAGCCGGAGGACACCACCGGAGGCGGACACGAGAAGGTCGTCGTTGGGCACCGGCCGACGGTAGCGCCGTTCAGCCGCCTCCCACCATCCCGGCGGCGGTCGCCCGGTACGCCACGGTCACGTAGGGAAGCGCGACCGGCTCGGGCAGCGCCCGGACCACGCGCGCCACGTCAGCGAGCAATGCCCTCCGCTCTTGCTCCGCCATGACCGAGACGTAGCTGACGCTCTCGGCTCTCCGGAGGAGCCCGGCGTGGTCCAGCACCTGGACGTGGCCGAAGGCCCGCCGCCGGACGTCCCTGAAGGGACCGGCGGCGAGCACCGGGGTGAAGTCCGTGCCGACGCGATACGGCTGGCACGTCGGCCACCGCATGGCCACGCTGTAGGCGGCCACCCAGGGGACGGACTCGTCGATCTCGTTCCACAGGAGACCGAGGCCGCCGCCGGGCACCAGCACGCGGTGGATCTCGACCAGTGCTCGAGGTGCGTCGAACCAGTGGAACGCCTGGGCGACCGTGACGGCGTCGGCCGTGGCGTCCGCCAGCGGGATGGCGGTGTCGCGACCTGCGAGGACGTCCACCCCGGGAAGGTTCCGCGCCAGCTCACGGCGCATGGCCTCGGCGGGCTCGACCGCGGTGACGCGACCGCACCGGGGCAGGACCTGGGCGGTGAAGATCCCCGTCCCCGCGCCGAGGTCGACCACGTGCGACGCGGGGCCGAGCCCGAGCTCGTCGACGAGGAAGTCGACGGCTCGCTGCGGGTAATCCGGCCGGGCGTCGTGGTAGCGGCGGCCGTCGGCGAAGCCGGCCGCCGCGAGGTCGCCAGGGCGATGCTCCGGCGGCACGCCGCCT
>JAJZYI010000217.1 GCA_021798135.1 Actinomycetes bacterium
CCACCTCGCCAGCGACCTCGCCGGCGACCTCGCCGGCGACCTCGCCGGCGGCCGTTGCGACCTTGCCGGCGGCCGTGCCTGCCGCGTGGGACACAGAGGTCAGCCCCCTGCACGTCCCCAGGACGTTGCCCGGACGCGCCTGCCCCGACCTGACCGCAGCGGAAGCTCCCGGCCCGCGCCGCAAGCCCGGCGGGCCTGGCCGTGCCGGCGTCGGCCCCCGCTGGGGTTCAGCGCGGTGCGGCCCGCTCGCCTCGCCGCGACAGGGCCCGGTAGAGCTCGAGCGTCTCGGGGTGCACGGCGTCGTAGGGCTCGACGTCCTCGGCGACGAGGCGGACCAGCTCGGCCATGGCCGCCTCCACGCCGGCCGGGTTGCCGGCGAGGTCGGCGGCGCGCAGCAGGTCGCGGTAGAGGCGCTCGTCGTAGGGGCTGACGAGCAGCCCCTGGCGAGCCGCCCAGCGGGCGCCGTCGCTGTCGCCTTCGTCCAGGCACGCCGTGGCGAGACGGTGCGCGACGTCGACGACGGTCGACTCGATGGTGGGCAGGATCCCCTCGAGCACCGCCCAGTCGGTGGCGCGCAGGCCGTCGAGCGGACGGCCGCGGACGAGCTCCAGGCAGCGCCGCCAGGTGGCGGGGTCGGCGGCCGCCGCTCCCTCGGCGAACCGCCGCCAGTCCGTGGTGACCGTGTCGGCGAGACGAAGCCGCCCGTGCGCGCGCGGGAGGTGGTCGCACCCCTGGTCGTCGCTGCCGAGCGCTCGTCGCGCCGCCGATGCCGTGGAGTGGAGGCTGGCAGGTGCCATGAGCCGATCGGGCCACAGGGCGGTGGCCCACTGGTCGGTGGTCGCCCCTGCCGGATGGAGCGCCAGGTAGACGACGAGGTCGATCGACCAGGCGCGCACGAACGGGCGCTCGGCCCCCACGACGTCGACCGGTCCCAGCACGCGGACCTCCACCGTCCCGGTACGACTGCAGTCGGACGCGGCCAGGCGGGCGGCCCGCTCGCCTGGCCGCGTCCCGCCCGGGCCGGCAGGGTCGAGCGGCGCGGTGCCGGGCGGGTCGCCGCCGACCGCGGTGCCCTGCGGTGCGGCGCTCCGGCTGCCGTCGACCGGTCCTGCCCCGACCGGATCGAAGGCGACCCCGCCGGGATGGGCACGGATCGGTGCTGCCTCCGATGGAGCCACGGCGTGCAGGTCCGTTGCGGCTCCGACGAGCCGGCCGATGCGTTCTGCCGCCTCGGCACCGAGCACCTGTGGCACCACGGCCACCACCGTCCGTTCGGCGTCGCCAGCGGCTCCGCACTCGGTGCGCTGCAGCCCGACCGCGCCGCCAGACGACCGGGCGGTCCACGCGACGCCGGGGATCCCCTGACCGGCGACCACGGCGACGGCGCCGCCACCTTCGTGGGCCAGCTCGACGAGTCGGCGCAGCAGCGGGCCGTCCGCCGGGTCGGGCGGGGTGGCGACGCAGATCACGGTGGGAACCCGCGCCGCGCTGTCGTCGGAGCCGCCGAGCGGCCCTTCGGGCATCCCCTCGCCAGCGGTCCTGCCGTGCTGACCGACAGCGGGCGCCGCTCCCGCCGGGAGCGGCGCTGTCCCCGGACCCCCGTCGTGCCGGACAGCGATCCCCTCGGCCACGCGCTGCTCGGCGATGGCACAGGCGCGCGCCAGCCCGTCGACGCGCCGGACACGGTCGAACGCGTAGAAGCTCTCCGGACAGCCGGCGAGCACCAGCTCCAGGTCGCCGACCAGCGGGCTGGTGGCGAGCTCCACGGCCATGGCGAGGACGGCGGACGGCCCGCGATCGTCGGCGACGGCCAGCGACCGCGCAGCCGCGAGGTCGACGAAGACCACCTCGTCGCCGTCCCGACCGAGCGTGGCGAGCACCGCTCCGTGTCCGGCGCGGTCGGCCTCGCGCCCTTCCGCCCCCGCCAGGCGGTCGCGAGCCACCGTCCAGCGGTCCGCCCGGCCGCCGGGCCCGAATGGCGGGACCGGCAGGGCCGCCGGGCTCTCGCCGAACAGCACCTCGACGCGAGCCGGCCCGACGCGCACGGCAACCGCCGCGGGGAGGTGGGACCGGGCGGCAGCCTCCTGCACCCGGGCGAGGGCGGCGGCAGCGACAGCCTGCGGCACCGCGTCTGCGCCGGGCCGGAGGCGGGCCTCGAGCGCGCGCACGTCGTCGGTCGGCAGGGCGATCCTGAGGCCCGACGGCCGATGGCGTTGCTGGACACGCCGGAGACGGTCGACGAGGGCGACGACACCGGCGGCCAGCGCCCCGAACTCGACGACCTCCAGGGGGGCGACCCCCCCGTGAGCGGCGCCCGGCGCGGCAGTGGAGCGTTCGGCGCCGGCACCCGCCGCAGGACCAGCGAGGGCTCCCCCGTCCGGGACGCCACCCGCAGCACCCGCAGCACCCGCACCGCCCGCGCGACGGGCGGCGCCGGCCTCGTTCCCGGCGGTACCCGGTGCCGAGGTCGTCCGCGACGTGGCGAGCACGGTGCCGCCGGCGGCAGGTGGCGGCACCTGGGCCGTCCCGGCACCTGGTCGCGCCACCGGCACGACGACAGCGGCCGTCGGCAGCACGAGCCGCCACCCGGGCTCGATCCAGTGGGGGTCGACCAGCCGCCCGCCGCCGGGCTCCAGCCGGCCCTGGTTGAGCGCGAGGATGTCGCGCCATCGCAACGGCGATCCGAGGCGCGCCGCGGCGATCGACCACAAGGTGTCCCCGGGCTGGACCACGTACGTCGTCCGGCCCGCTGCCGGGGCGGCTGGGCGCAGCGTCGGGGACGGCCCGGGACCGGGCGCGGCGACGACCCGGGCGCCGGTCGTTGGGCCAGCCCGGCGCTCCGCGGCCCAGCCTGGCACCACTCGCCTGGCCGGCGCCGCCCGTGACGCCGTCGGCTCGGCCGGCTCCGCCGGCACCGCCGGCACCGCGGCAGCCAGCGCTGTCGCGGCCGGATGGGCGATGCGGCCCAGGGCCAGGTGGGCACCCGCGAGCGGGACGACCGCCATGGTCGAGCCGAGGGCCACCTCGACCATGCGCTGCAGCCACCGGCTGCACGGGAGGCGCCGGGGCGCTCGCCCGTGCAGCCTCGCCCAGACGTCGACGGCCAGGCACGCGGTCGCCCAGGCCCACGCCGCCCAGGCCAGGACGACGAGCGCGTCGACCACCTCGCCGTCGCCGACGTGCCGGGCCAGCAGGTCGGCCAGGCCCGCGGGGTGGTGCAGGGCGACGCTCGCCGCCCGGAGCGGCCCGCCCAGGCTGACGGGCACCAGGACGGCGGGCCCGCCGGCGACGACGCCCACCAGGCCGGCGACGGCGACCAGCCTGACGGCGGCACGCCGGGCAGTCGGGCGGGACCCGACCGGCAAGGGGCGCTGCCGGTGCCGGTCGGCGGTTGCTCGGCTCATTCAGTCCTCCCGGGTGACGCCGTGCAGGTCGGTGGCCGTCGCGGTGGCGCCGACCGTGATGGCTCGGACCCCGACGACGCCGAGGATCGTGCTGGGCACGACGATGCGGACGGTGACGGTCACGGCCGTGCCGCTCGCGGCGACCGTCCCCGTGGCGCCGATGGCCCGGAGGTAGGCGTCCGCCGCCCGCCGAGCGGCGGCGGCGTCGAGCCGCACGCTCCCGCGTCGAAGTTCGCTCGCGGACACCGCCTGGGCTCCGGCGCGCGCCGCCTGCTCGGCGTCGGCGGCCGCGGTCTGGCGGGCGGCAAGGGCGCGCCCGCCGTCCACCACCAGCCCGGCGAGGGCGAACAGGGCGGCGGCGAGGACGGCGAGGAACGCGACCAGCGATCCCCTCTCGTCTCGCGCAACGGTCACGGCACGGACCGGAACCGGTCGATCGGCGCCCGGACCCGGCTGGACACGGGCAGCGAGCCGGGGAGACCGGGGACCAGGAGGTCGGCGGTCGACACGCTGCAACGGACGTCGACGGTGACGCTCCCGCCGGGCGCGAACGGCGCAGCCACGGTCGAGACCCGGACGTGCCGGCAGGCCGGCGCGGCGCCGGCTGCCACCGGTACCGCCGCGCTCGCGGCCGCCGCTGCCGCTGCGGTGCCGTCACCCGCTTCGGCAGCCGCCTCGGCGCCGGCGCGCGCCGCGCCGACGACCTGGGCCCGGACGGTCTCGTAGCGGCCGAGGGCCACGACGAACAGCACGAACACGATCACGACGGGAGCGAGGACGACGAGCTCGACGGTGGCGCTCCCGGTGGGGGCGCGCCGGGTCGTGCGGGTCGGGGCTTGGGGCGCCCTGGCCGCCGGCCGGGTCACGTGACGGACCGGAACCGCTGCACCTCGACGTCGCGCACGGCGCTGACCGTCGGGTGGAACCAGGGCAGGATGCTCTCGGCGCGCCCGGTCACCTCGGCCCGGACGGTGTCGGGGCCGAGCTGCACCACCGCGACGACGGGGTCGGTGACGACGGGACCGGCGAGGGACCGGGCGCTCGCCTCGCCGGCCCGCTCCCCCGCCGCCGCGGAACCTCCCAGGCCAGCGGCCACTGCGGCGGCGTGCCCGGCGACCGCCTGGACGGTCTCGGCCGCCACGGCCCACAGGCACACCTGCACGGCGACCAGGATGACGACCATGGCCGCCGGCAGGACGACGACGATCTCGACCGTGCTCGAACCGGACTCGGCGGCTGATCGCCCGAGTCGCGGACCCATCCGTCGTGGCCGCCCGAGTCGCGGACCCATCCGTCGTGGCCGCCCAGCCTGGTGCCGAGAGGGGCGACGGGCGGCACCTGGTCGACCGCACGTGCCGGATCCCCTCCGTGGAGCGGCTCCCGTCAATTGAGGTTGATCGACTTGGCCTTGGCCGTCACCTTCGCCACGATGATCGCCCCGACGGCGATGGCGAGCGCAGCGAAGACCGCCGTCAGGATGACCTTCTCCACGGCGCTGCCGTCCTCGGACCGCCAGCTCGCCGCGACCCTCGCCCGCAGCACGCTGGCGAGAACCTGCAGATGGATGATCATGTGCTCCTCCGTTCGTGGTCGTTCGGGTGTCGCGGCGGTCCAGGCGCGGGCCGGCCGGTGTGGCCGGACCCGCGCCGCGGGGCCTCGTGGGGGCCGCCATGTGGCGCTCGGCGTGCGGGACGGCCATGCCTCCGTCCTCGACTGGTCGCGCTCGGGCACGGCGCCGCCGGACCCGCCTGGCGACCGAGGTGCGTCGGGCCACGGCTCCCTCACAGACCGGCCAGCACGCGGACCAGGGCGGGATAGCCCAGGAAGACCAGGAAGCCGACGAGCAGCAGGGCGCCGGGGACGAAGAGCCGCTCGGTCATGGCGTTCGCCTCCGACTCCATGGCGGCGATCTGCCGGCGGCGCACCGACTCCGCCTTGGCCGTCAGCGTGGCGCGGATCCGCGCCCCCTCGGTGCCTGCGAGGCTGACGGCGCCGGCGACCTCGGTGAGCTCGCCGACGCCGAGCTCCGCGCCGAGCTCGGCGAGCACCGCCCACGGGGGGCGGCCGTCGTGGCGGGCCACGTCGAGGCGTGCTGCCAACTGCGTCGTGAGGTCGTCGTCGGGGACGCCGGCCGCGGCGTGGAGCGCGCTCTCCACCCCCATCCCGCCGGCGAGGCACATGACGACGAGGTCGAGGTAGCTGCCGACGGCTCGGACCGCGGCGCGCCGGCGCCTGTCGGCCCGGCGCCGCACCCGGGCGACGGTGACCGCCGCACCACCGGCGGCACCGGCCGCCGCCATCGCCGCGGCATCGAGGACCGTGCCGGCGACGCCGCGGGCGACGAGCAGGGCGACGGCCAGGCCCGCCGTCGCCCCGACGGCCGCGGCCGTGGCCGCCTGGCGCTGGGCGCGCTCCCACCCGATGCCGGCGGC
>JAJZYI010000218.1 GCA_021798135.1 Actinomycetes bacterium
GCCCGCGACCGGCGCCGGGTCCTGGTCGGCCCCGACGCCGCCGTGATCGACCTGCTGGCGCGCCTGCCGGGGGGCTTCTACCAGCGCGCCCTGGTGCTCGGCAGCCGGCGCCTCGGCAGGCACTGACCGCCACCGCCCGCCAGGCACCCGGCACCCGACCGACCGCCACCGCCCGCCAGGCACCCGGCACCCGACCGACCGCCACCGCCCGCCAGGCATCCGGCCCCGCCACCGACCGCCACCGCTCCCCAGGGCATCCGCCCCCCCACCGACCGCCACCGCCCCGGCCCGCTCCGTCGGCCTCGAGGGTGACCGGGAACGGGACGGACAACGCTCACCCACGCGACCAACAACACGGAGCGTGTTGTTGCCACCCTGTTGATATCACCGAGAGCGTCATCGGCCGATGTTTGAGGCATGGCCGGAGCGACAGCACCAGGGCGGGGGCGAGCCGGACGGGCACGCCGGTGGGCCGAGCGCACGGGACTGGTGGCGGCGACGGGGGCCGTCGTCGCCATCGCCGCCGGCTGCACCGTGGTGGCGGGCGGCGCCGGCTCCCCGTCGGGCACGGTCGCCACGCCGGCGGTCGCCTCGGGGGCCGCTCGCACGGCCGTGCCGACCGGCACGGCGGTGCCGGGGACAGCGGCAAGCGGGCAGTCCGGCACCTCGGTGGCCCCGGCGGTCCTCGCCCGGATCACCGAGCAGGCGAATTGGATCCTGCAGGCCCAGCTCCCCGGCGGAGCCCTGGCGTCGGAGCCCATCCCGTCCTGGAGCACCACGATCAGGATCTTCCCCTACCTGTCGAACTACGGCGCCATCGGGCTCGCCCGGGCAACCAGCGTGACCGGCGACGCCGCCTACGCCACCGCCGCGTGGCGGTGGCTGGCCTGGTACGCGAGCCAGGAGCTGCCGGGCAGCGGCGTCGTCCAGGACTCGACGGTCGCCAACGGAGCCGCCGGCTCCGTCACGAGCCTCGGCCAGGAGGACTCGACCGACGCCTACGCGGGAACGTTCCTGCTCGCCGCCTACGACACGGAGCAGGCCGACCCGTCGAGCGCAGACCTGTCGGCGCTCGCCCCGGGCATCGCCGGCGCCGTCCGGGCCATCGAGCTCACCCTGCAGCCCGACGGGATGACCTGGGCCAAGCCGTCGTGGCAGGTCGCCTACCTCATGGACCTGGCCGAGACCTGCGCCGGCCTGCGGGCGGCGGCGAGCCTCGCCACCGACCTGGGCAACAGCACGCTGGCCGCCCGCGCCTCCGCCGACGCCGCCTCGATGACGGCGGCGATCGGCGGCCTCTGGCGCCCGGCCACGGGCAGCTTCGCCTGGGCGGCCTTCCCGAGCGGCTACACCCAGTCGGCGAACCTGGTCGACCTCTACCCCGACACCATGGAGCAGCTGTGGCCGCTCGCCTTCGGCGAGGCGACGCCGGCGCAGTCCACCACCGTGCTCCAGGCGGTGGCTGCGCACCAGCCGGCCTGGGACCAGCCCGACGCCACGGCCACCGACGACGGCTCGGCGTCGCCCCAGCAGGTCGGGTACTGGCCCCTCGGGGCCTGGGCCGCCGAGGTCAGCGGGAACGTGAGCGCAGGCGAGCAGCAGGCCGCCCAGATCTGGCAGACCGCCCAGTCGCACCAGGGATGGCCGTACACCGTCGCCGACGCGGGCGAGCTGATCGTCGCCGAATCGGGCGGACCGACGCTCGCCCCGGCCACGGCCACGGCCACGTCGGCATCCTGAGCGCCGGCCACGGCGACACCGCCGTCCTGAGCCCCGGGCCGACGGCGCCCGGCGCCTGGGTCCGCCCGACGGGAACGGCCGCCGCCGTGCCCGTGGAGGGTCCGGCGGCGGCCGTCGTCAGAGCGCCGGCAGCGTCGGGCGGCTCGGCCGCAGGCTCAGACCGTGACGACGGCCTTGTCGGGAACGGTCGCCGTGTCGGACCACACCGTGCGGCCCGCCGTCAGGCGCATGTCGAACTCGATGTAGGCCGCGCCGAGCATGGTGTCGACGGCCAGCCGGTGCACGGGGTCGACGGCGGTTGCCGTCGGGTAGGTGACCGACGCCGGCCCGGTGAAGCGCAGCTCGTCGCCGAAGCCGTCGCGGCGGATGGCCAGGTCGCAGTTCCACTGGACCAGCTCGTGGACGGCGCTGCCCCCGCGGGTGGCCGGCAGGTGCCGCAGGGAGTACATCGGCGTTCCCGGCGGGATGAGCAGGTCGGCCACCTCGGCGCTCAGGCGCTGGGACGGCACCACGGCCACCTCGCAGAGCGGGGTCCCCGCCGGGCGGGCCAGCGTCCCCACCACGGTGCCCGACCGCATCTCCACCGCGATGCTGGCCAGCTTCTTCGGCGCGCCCAGGACCTCGCGCCCCGCCGCCAGCGCGGCGTCGTCGGTCACGTAGATGTACGGCACGTACAGGCCGGGCGCGCCGTCGTCGTCCACGACGCGCAGGATCGACACGAACTCGCCGTAGGGCCCGAGCGTGCTGGCGCCGTAGTCGGCGACGAGCACGGCACCGAGCGCGGGGGTGTCGACGTGCAGCCCGCGCGGCAGGATGGACGACACGTCCCCCGCCACGGTGAACCCGGCCACCACGCCGCGGCAGCCCCAGTACTCGACGCCCCGGGCCTCGTCCATCTCGTAGAGCGGCGCGTCGATCGGCGTTCCCTTCACCGTCACCACTTGGCCATCACCTCCTCGAGGTCGTAGACCTCGTGCTCGTAGTTGTGGATGAGGTCGATGGCGGCGTCGAGGGCGAGCACCTCCAGGGTGCCGTCCTCGACCAGCAGGCAGCGGGCGTCGCGGAAGAGCTTCTCCACCAGCGACGCGCGGTTGAGGCCCAGGGCGCCCCACACCTGCACGGCGTCGTGGGCGTTGTCGAACGCCACCCGCTTGGCGTGGACCTGAGCCGCCCGGCTGTGGCGGGGCGAGGCGCCGGTCCCGCCGTCGGGCGAGCCGATCACGGCACGCTGCACGTGGTCGAGCGCGGCCCGGCTGAACGCCCGGGCCGTCTCCACCCGCTCGAACATCGAGTACAGGGTGAGCTGGATGTTCTTGTGGCCGGCGATCGCCCGCCCGCCCTGCACGCGTTCGCGCGCGTACCGCAGCGCCTCCTCCAGCGCGGCGCGGGCCACGCCCACGGCGACGTTGGCGATCGCCGCGCTCGTCATGCACAGCAGCTGGTCCCCGAACACCGCGTAGAACGGGCTGGGCGGCACCAGCACCGCGTCGTCGGGGACGAAGACGTTGTCGAAGAAGATCTCGCCCTGGGGCTCGTCGCGCACGCCGAGCATGTCGGCCGGCGGGCCGCGGCGGACGCCGGGCTCCCCGAGCGCCACGATGGCGAACAGGCCGTGGGCCATGTCGCCGTCGGTGCCCGCCTGGGCGTGGACCGCTGCGTGGGTGGCGATCGGGCCGGAGCTGACCCATGCCGCCTTCTGCCCGCTCAGGACCCAGCCACCGTCGGCGGGCCGGGCGACGAGCTGGCCGCGGCCGAGCCCGGGCGCGGCGCCGTCGCGCAGCGACGACATGAAGTCGCTGCCGTGGTCGGGCTCGGTGACCGCCCAGCACCCGTGGAAGGCGCCGGCGTCGTCCTCCAGCCACGGCACCACCAGCCGTTCCCGCAGCGAGGGGCTCCCGTAGCGGGCGGCGCACACCAGCGGCAGCAGGTCGACGAGGAAGGCCGTCGCCAGCCCGAGGCTCCCCCAGCCCAGCTCCTCGAGCACGATGGCCTGCAGCCGCGGCGACACCGGCTCCGCCGGACCTCCGGCTTCAGGGGGCAGGAACATCCGGTGGTACCCCAGGGACCTGAGCGTGCGCAGCGCCGAGAAGAACGGCGAGCCGGCGGCGACGCGCTCGGCCGGCTGCATCCGGTCGAGCTCGCCGGCGGCGGGGCGCAGCACCTCCGCCGCCACCCGGTGCACGGCGTCGCGGACGTCGCGCTCGTCCTCCGACAGCCCGGCGATGTCCAGGAAGGCCACGTCACCTCCCACGGCCGGCGCCTCCGTCGACGAGCCGCCACGTGGCCGGTGTGAGCCCGGCGGCGATCGCCGCCTTCAGCGCCTCGCCGGCCAGGAACGGCGTGCAGCCCAGGGCGAGCGCCTTGACCAGGCCGACGTGGAGCGCCACGGCCAGCCACGGCACGCCGACGGCGAAGATGGCCACCTCGCCGGCGACCATGAGCCCGGCCGAGCGCCAGATCCGCCGGTCCCCGCCGCGCTCGGCCAGCCAGCCGCACACCGCGGCGGCGAGCACGAACCCGACCAGGAACCCGCCCGTCGCCCCGGGCCACCCGCTGGCGTGCCCGGCGAACCAGGGCACCCCGGCAAGCCCGGCCACCAGGTAGAGGCTCATCGCTGCCGCCGCACGCCGCCAGCCCAGCGCCGTGCCGGCCAGCAGGACGCCGAGCGTCTGCCCGGTGAGCGGCACCGGGGTGAACCCGAGCGGCACCGACACCTGCGCCAGCACACCCACCAGCCCGGCCGCACCGAGCACCGCGAGCACGTCGCGCAGCGCAGCCCCGGGCAACAGGTCGGCCAGGACCGCCTGCCGGCTCCGAACCACCCCCACCTGCATCGGCATTGACCACTCCTTCGCTCGTCGTCAAGCGATGCACTATAGGTACCACATCTATTGATCACAGTTCAATAGATCGCCGCGCCTTTGCCCCTCCGCACGCAGCGCCGGGCCGGCGGCCGCCCGCGTGCCCCGACCGACAGCGGACCATGACGACCGTGCACCGGGCCGGCGGCCGCCCGCGTGCCCCGACCTCAGCGGACGATGACGACCGAGCACCGGGCGTGCGCGGCGCTCTGCGCCGACACCGACCCGATGGTGAGGCCGTCGAAGCCGCCGCGGCCGTGGCTCCCCACGACGAGCAGGTCGCCGGGCCGGGCCGCGTCGATCAGGACCTTGGTGGCGTGGCCCTCGACGACGGCGGCCTCGACCGGCACGCCGGTCTCCACGTCCTCCTCGATCATCTTCTCCATCTGCTCGCGCGCGACCGCCTGCTGCTCCGCCGGGGGCGGCAACGGCTGCAGCCACACCTGCTCGTCCACCACGTTCCAGGCGTGGACCACACGGACCGTGGCCCCCGTCAGCGCGGCGTACCGCCCGGCCCACCGCAGCGCGTTGCGCGACGCGTCCGACGCGTCGACGCCGACCACGACCCGCGGCACCCCCGCGTCGCCGGGAGCGGTCCCGGGTTCGATCCACGTCAGCTCGTGGCGCATGGTCCACCTCCCCTTCGCCGCGGACCGCACGGCACGCCCGTGCCGGCCCGACGGCCGCATGCCGCTCCCCTGGGTGCGCCGGACGACCCCCGGGGTGGGGCCGGGCGCGTGGAGGCGCACCGCCTCCATCGTCGTCACCGCCGATGCCCCCGGCCAGGGCCGAACGGCCCGACCGCCGCCGACCGGGCGGCTCGCCGGCCGCGGCGCCGCCCGGCTGGCTACGCTGGGCGCCGGCCGCCGCCCGAGGGCGCTCCCGGGGCGGGATCGATCGGGTTCCCCGGCGGCCACCGCGTCACGTCGGGAGCGCGGCGCAGCCCGGGCGGTCCGGCTCCCCGCAGGCCGGCGCGCCGGCTCCGGCGCCCGGCGAGGCGGGGGCCGGCCCCACGGGGGAGGCGCGCATCCGGAGCGCCGGCGCCGCAGGGAGGGAACGCCCATGGCCTCAGGTGCACCGTCGGTCGAGGACCTCGACCTCCCGATGCTCGACATCCTGGGGATGGACCGCGCCGAGGCGGTGGCCGCCATGGCC
>JAJZYI010000219.1 GCA_021798135.1 Actinomycetes bacterium
GTGGTCGGCAGGCTCGGGACGATCACCCGGGCGAACGGCGTGCCCCAGGCGACCTACGACGGCCATCCGCTCTACACGTTCGCCGGCGACGTCCCCGGCACGGCGCGGGGGAACGACCTCGACGCCAACGGCGGCCTCTGGTACGAGATGAGGGTCAGCGGCTGACGGTCCCGGAGGCCACGGGGTCGCCCCGCGCGGCTGACCGCCGTCGCCGCCGGGTGGGGGGCGCTGACCGGCCCCGCCGGGCCGGCGGCGTGCTCGCCCGTCACGCGGTGACCGGTGCGAGCGGCGCGACCGGGGTCGCCACGACCGCCCTGGAGTTCGGTCTCGCGGTGCCGGTGCCGGTGCCGGGCCACGGGACCGGCGCCAGCTCCCAACGCCACGCCAACCCGGCGGTCACGACGGGCTTGCTGGCAGCGAAGCGCATCGGGCTCGCCGACGCGATGGGGAACCGGGTGGCCCAGGTCGTCACGCGATCGGGGTCGCCGCCGGTCGTCCCCGGTGGTCCGTCGTCGCGGGCCGCCGAGCTGGGCCGCCCGGCCCGCGAGGATGGGCGCCTTCGTCCCCACCGGCATGTGACGGACGGCCCTGTCCCCCCGCCCGCCCGCTGGCGAGGCTGGTGGGATGACCGCGCCCGCCGCGCCGCACGCCGGCCGGCACCGCTTCCGGCCGTGGCTGCTGGCCGTCGCAGCCGCCGTCGTGGTCGGTGGTACCTCGTTGGGCCTGGGGCTGAGCGGCGGGACCAACCGGGAGGCCTCCTCCGGCGAGTCCGTTCAGGCCGCCCAGCTTGCCTCGGTGCGGACGGGGTGCCAGGACTGGCTGCGGACGAACCCGTCCCAGCCGGGCACCGCGCAGTGGTGCGACGCGATGACACAGTGGATGCAGCAGCACCTCGGGCGCTACGGCGCCGGACCGCAGGCGCTGTGGGGAGACCCGAGCGCGCTCGCTGCGGCGTGCGGGCAGTGGATGGCCCAGGGCCAGCCCTCCGGTGTCCCGGCCGGCCCCGGGGGGTGGTGCGGGGCGATGACCTCGTGGATGAGCGCGCACCTGGGGCAGTGGAGCGGCCGCGGCAGCTGGAGCGACTGGATGCGCGACGGACCGATGGGCGGTCTGCGAGCGCCGGCCACGCAGCCGCCGGCGCCGCGGTCGTCGGCCACGGCTCCGGCGAACTCGGCCTCGGCGGGCAGCACCGGGGACGCCGACCACGACGGGGACTGCGAGCCGGGCTCCGGCGACACCGACCACGATGGCGACTGCGGCCCCGTTGCCGGCAGCGGTGGCTACGGTCCCGGCCCGATGATGCGCGGCCGCTGAGCTGCGACCCGCAGGGTCCCGGCTCGATGGCGCGTGGTGGCTGAGCTGCGGCCCGCAGGGTCCCGGCCCGATGATGCGCGGCCGCTGAGCTGCGGCCCGCAGGGTCCCGGCTCGATGATGCGTGGTGGCTGAGCTGCGGCCCGCGGGGTCCCGGCTCGCTCCCGACGGGCTTCCGGCCCTTGGAGGGTGCAGGTCGGAGTCAGCTCGCCGACGGGTCAGGGAAGGGCAGCTCATGGCGGAGCTGGGCGAGCACGTCGGGGTCCTCCAGGCCGGTCACGTCGCCCCGGGCGTCGCCCTCCACCACCAGCTCGCGCAGCAGGCGCCGGACGATCTTGCCGCTGCGGGTGCGGGGCATCGTCGACAGCAGGTGGATCCGCTTGGGCCGGGCGATGGGGCCGATGGCCTCCACCAGCCGCTGGGACAGCTGGGCCTCGTCGAGGCTGCCTGCCGCGTCGGCGGTCAGGGTGACGAACCCCACCGGCACCTGGCCCTTGGTGGGGTCGTCCACGCCGATCACCGCCGCTTCGGCCACCCCGGGCAGGCTGAGCAGGGCGCTCTCCATCTCCATGGTCGACAGCCGGTGCGCGGCGACGTTGATGACGCCGTCGACCCGGCCCACCACCCAGACGTGGCCGTCGGGGTCCTCCAGCGCGGCGTCGGCACTGGCGTAGCTGCCGGGACCGAAGGCCGAGAAGTACTGGGTCCGGTAGCGCTCGGGTTCCCGCCAGATGCTGCGGAACAGCGTCGGGAACGGGGCCGTCAGCACCAGGTGCCCCACCGTCCCGGTCGGCACGGGCTGTCCCACCGTCCCGGCACCGTCCCGGCCGGCGGCACCCGGGTCGGCGGCGTCATCGGCCACGATGGCGTAGGCGTGCCCCGGCAGCGGCAGCCCGCACGACCCGGGCTTGGCCGGCGTCGCGCCCACGATCGACGACGTCCAGGCGCTGCCGGTCTCGCTCTGCCCGTAGGTGTTGTTGATCTCCAGGCGGCCATGGCCGACGTGGTCCTGGACCCAATGCCAGGTCTTGGCGTCGAGCGGCTCGCCCACCAGGGCCACCAGCTGCAGGCTCGACAGGTCGTGGCGCTGCGCCCACCGCTCCCCGTAGCGGGCCAGCATGCGCAGCAGGGTCGGGGCGGTGAAGACCTTGGTGACGCCGTGCTCGGCGACGACGCGGTAGACGCGGTCCGGCTCGGGGAAGTCGAGCGCTCCCTCGCAGGCCAGCATGCTGGCCCCGCAGGCGGTGGCCCCGACCAGCTCGAAGATCGGGAACGTGAGCCAGCCCACGTCGGCCGTGCACCAGTACACGTCGTCGGGGCCCAGGTCGAGTGACAGCTTGACGTTGTGGTAGGCGCCGATCATGAAGCCCAGGCCGCTGTGCACCAGTCCCTTCGGCTTGGCGCTGGTGCCACTGGTGTAGATGATGAACCCCGGCTCGTTGGCCTCCACGGGCACGGGCTCGGCCAGCATGGCGGTGCGGGCCAGCAGCTCGTCCCAGAACACGTCGCGCCCTGCGGTCATCGGCACCTCCGGGCTGCCGCTCCGGCGCACCACCACCACGTGCTCCACCGACGGCAGCTGCCCGAGCACCGAGTCGAGGGTGGCCTTCAGGGCGACCGGCCGCCCCCGGCGGAACGTCTCGTCTGCGGTGACCACCACCCGCGCCCCGGTGTCGACGATGCGGTCGGCCAGCGCCTGGGCCGAGAACCCCGAGAAGACGACGTTGTAGATGGCCCCGATCCTGAAGCAGGCGTGCACCGCCGCGAACGTCTCGAGCAGGTTGGGCAGGAAGATGGCGACCACCTCGCCTCGCCGCACTCCCAGGTCCGACAGGGCCCGGGCGAAGCGGGCGGTCTGCTCGAGCAGCTCGGCGTACGTCCACGACCGCTCCGCCCCGTCCTCGCCCAGCCATCGCACGGCCAGCCGGTCGGGGTGGCTGCGGGCGTGGCGGTCGACGCAGTTGACGCTGACGTTGCCGGTGGCGCCGGGGAAGTAGCTGAACCCGTCGGCCAGGTTGCCGGTGACGGCCGGGGTCGCCGGCCATCCCGACATCCACTCCAGCTCGTCGGCAACGGCGGCCCAGTAGGCGCCGGGGTCCCGCACCGACGCCTCGTACAGGGCCCGGTAGCTCTCCAGGTCGGTCACCGGCAGCCGTCCCGACGGCGGCCTCGGCGGGGGGACGACGGTGGCGTCGCGCACCATCGGTGGCAGCTCCACCGCCGCGCCGGCGGGACCTGCTGCACCCTCCATGGGCGTCGCCTCCTCCCCCTGGCCCGTGCCCACCGGAGCCAGACGAGCCGAGTCTAAGCAGGCCGCCGTCCGCGTGCGCCCGGCAGGCGGACGCCCGGTGGCCGCCCGGCGGAAGCGCCGTTCGACGGTGGCAGGTCACCGCCCCCGGGCTGCGGCGCGTCCCGGTGGCCCTCGGCGGTTGCGGTGCTGCCAGCGCGCAGCTCGCGCAGGTTCGGCCACCTTCATGGTGTTGCGTGTCGCCTCAGCCGGCCGCCGGCACGGGCAGTGGCGCGTGCCGCGGCACCGCGGGCGCGTGCGGCTCCGGTCGGAACGGCACCGGGATGCGCCGAACGTGCCCGAAACGGTCTCGAACGCGCAGCGAATTGTGCGATCGGCGGCGGTGGCGCCCTCGACAACGGCGGTGCGGCGACCGAGGGTTACGGGGACTCCGTATCGGCGAGGCGCCACCGGCGCTCCACGGAGCCGGCCAGGCCCGCGGGGGACTGCCTCGGGGTGCAGGTCGATGTCGCCTGCCCCACGACCGACTGCGCCAGAGGACAGCCGCCAGCCATGCCGTACCGTCACGCACCCGCCCCGACCCCGCCGCGGCCGGCACGCCGTCGCCGTCCTGCCGGCTGGCTGCGCCGAGGTGCGGTGTGGCTCCTGCCGGTCGCCGCGGCCGT
This sequence comes from Actinomycetes bacterium, assembly GCA_021798135.1. Lineage (GTDB taxonomy): Bacteria > Actinomycetota > Acidimicrobiia > Acidimicrobiales > UBA8190 > JAJZYI01. The sequence goes on from JAJZYI010000219.1 coordinate 4,225, forward strand.
GCTGCTGGTGCCCGAACCGGCCTTCGCCGGCACGTCCGCCGCCTCGTCCGCGGCGCCGGCGTCGTCCCCGCCGGCCGGGTCGTCGCCTGCGGCTGGCTCGCCTGTGGCTGGCTCGCCTGTGGCTGGCTCGCCCGGAGCGGGCACTGCCGCAGCAGCCACGGGTGCCCCGCTGCAGGCCCGTGTCTCCGGCGCACCGAGGGCGCTCGTGCCGACCTACCTCGAGGCTGCGTCGGACGGGGGGATCTTCGCCTTCGGCGGGGCGCCCTACTTCGGGTCGATGGGTGGCCGGCCGTTGAGCCGGCCGGTGGTGGGGATCGCGTCGACGCCGGACGGTCGGGGCTACTGGGAGGTGGCGTCGGACGGGGGGATCTTCGCCTTCGGCGACGCCGGGTTCTTCGGGTCGATGGGTGGCCGGCGGTTGAGCCGGCCGGTGGTGGGGATCGCGTCGACGCCGGACGGTCGGGGCTACTGGGAGGTGGCGTCGGACGGGGGGATCTTCGCCTTCGGCGACGCCGGGTTCTTCGGGTCGATGGGTGGCCGGCCGTTGAGCCGGCCGGTGGTCCGACTCGCCGCGCTGCCGAACGGTCGGGGCTACTGGGAGGTGGCGTCGGACGGGGGGATCTTCGCCTTCGGCGACGCCGGGTTCTTCGGGTCGATGGGTGGCCGGCGGTTGAGCCGGCCGGTGGTGGGGATCGCGTCGACGCCGGATGGTCGGGGCTACTGGGAGGTGGCGTCGGACGGGGGGATCTTCGCTTTCGGCGACGCCCGGTTCTACGGGTCGATGGGCGGAGCGCCGCTCACGGCACCGGTGGTGGCCCTCGTGGCCACCCCGGACGGCCACGGCTACTGGGAGGTCGCCGCCGACGGCGGCGTGTTCAGCTTCGGGGACGCCGGCTACTTCGGGTCCATGGGCGGTGCGCCGCTGAGCGGCCCGGTGGTCGGGGCGGCGCTGTCGCTCGGCTCCGGGCAGGTGACGCTGACCGCGCACTCCGGCTACGCACCCGGTTCCTACGGCTACGACGTGTCGATGTTCCAGGACAACGCCTCGTGCACCGCGCCCATGCCGGGGCCGCACACGATCGGCATCGTCGAGGTGGCCGGCAGCGCAGGTGGCCACCCCAACGCGTGCCTGGGGCACGAGGCGGCCTGGGCCGGTGCGGGTCTGAACCTGTACCTGTTCCTGAACCAGGGGACGAGCGCCGTCCCCGGCGCCGGCTGCGGCGGGGACCAGCACTGCAACTGGGGGGCCGCCGCCTTCCGCTACGCGGCGGACTACGCGCTCTCGCAGGGGGTCGACATCCGGGTGACGTGGTGGCTCGACGTGGAGGGTGCCGGCACCTACTGGAGCGCCGACACCGCGGCGAACGACCAGGTGATCGCGGGTGCCCTCGACGCGGCCCATGCCATGGGGCTGACCGCGGGCATCTACACGAGCCCGCTCAGCTGGTCCGGGATCGCCGGCCGGTACCAGCCGGACGTTCCGGTGTGGGTGGCCTGGTACACGGGGAACCCGCAGGCGAACT
>JAJZYI010000220.1 GCA_021798135.1 Actinomycetes bacterium
GCCGGCGCGGCCGCCATCGACGCCGGGCTGGCCGCCGAGACCGCCCGCGACGGGCGGCTGGCCCAGCGCACCGCCGCCGACCTGGCCGCCGCCGGCCGCGCCGCCGTCGCCGTGCAGCGCGCCAACGTCGCGCTGACTGCAGCCACACAGCGTCTCGGTGTGGCCGAGCTGGTGGAAGCGGTGGAGGCGGCCAAAGAGCGCCAGGCCCGCGCTGCCCTCGGGGCCGCCGCCGTCACCCTCTACATGGACATGGGTTCGGCGGGCGACGCCGTCCCCACTGCCGACCAGCCCTTCGCCGAGCCGACCGGCCGCCAGCTGGCCGACGCCACCTTGGCCCACCTGGCCGTGGCCCAGCTGCAGCGGCGCTTCCACCGCTACCAGCGGGTGGTCAGGCGCTGGCCGGCTCACCGGGCCGTGCTGATCTCCGCCGTGCACCGGGCGGCGGCCGCCCTCGGCGCGGCACGGCACGCCGTCGGTGCCGTCCGGAGCCGTCTGGTCGCCGACGCCCACGCCATCCACGCCGCCGGCCCGGATCCGGCCGACCTGCGGGCGGCCATGGTCTGGCCCGGCACCGACGTCCCCACGGTGGCCATGGAGGCCTACCGAGCCGCCGCCGCCCTGGCCGACCAGCGCACGCCGTCGTGCGGCATCCAGTGGTACGACCTGGCCGGCATCGCCCAGGTCGAGTCGAACCAGGGCCGCCACGGCGCCACCGCCATCGCCGCCTCGGGCGAGACCGCTCCGCCGATCCTCGGACCGCCGCTCGACGGCCAGGCCCACACCGCCGACATCCCGGCCATCGCCACCAGCTACGCCGACGGGGGCGGCCCGTATCAACGGGCTGTCGGCCCGCTGCAGTTCCTGCCCGGGACCTGGAACGCCCTCGGTGCCTCCGTGGGGATGGCGCCCGGCGATCCGAACAACCTGTGGGACGCCGCCGTCGGCGCCGCGCTGTATCTGTGCCGGGCGGGGTCGTTCGCCACCGGACCCAACGTGGCCGCTCTCTACAGCTACAACCAGTCGGCCTCCTACGTGGCCGAGGTCGCCGCCCTCGAGCAGGCCTTCGCCGCCGTGGCGGTGGCGGGTCCGCCACCGCCGCTGCCGGCGCAGCTGGCCGCCGCCGGCGGCTGACAACCGTTCGGGCTGACAACCGTTCGGGCTGACCACCGCTCGGGCTGCCACCTCGGCTACGGCTGCGGCCGGTCGGCGGCCGGGTCGCCGGCCAGGACCCGGTAAAGGCGCTGGCGGGCGTCGGTGATCACCGCGCCTGCCGTCGCGACCTGCTCGTCGTCACCCACCGCGGTGACCTGGCGGACCGCCATCAGCAACGACCGCAGGGCGTCACGCAGCTCGGCATGGCCGGCCGAAACCTCGGCCGGCCATGGGCCCCGGCCGATCCGTTCCGACGCCTCGGTGGCGGCGGCCCGGCCCGTGTCGGTCAGGTCGAAGACCCGCTTGCCACCCTCGTCGCGGCCGGCGATCGAGCCCTCCTCCTCGAGCAGCTGCAGCGTCGGGTAGACCGATCCGGCGCTCGGGCGCCACAGACCGCCGGCGCGGGCCTCGAGGCGGCCGATGAGCTCGTAGCCGTGGGCTGGCCCGTCGAGCAGGGCGATGAGCAAGGCCCAGCGGACGTCGCCGCGGCGGGCCCGGCGCCCACCGGCCCACGGCGGCGGCCCGCCGTGCCAGTGCCCGTGGCGGAACCCGGGAGGAAAGCCCCCGCCCGCCTCGAACCCGCCGCCGGCTCCGACCGGCGGTCCGAAGCCCCCGAACTTGGCGGCCCGGCCGGCTCCCCGCCGTCTTCCGGGACCTCCCCGCCCGCCGAACGGCTCCGCCTGCGATGCGAACACGTCGCCCATGGGTGCGCTCCTCTCATCCTTACGATATATCGCCATACTATCGGCGATATATCGCGATGTGTCGGTTGGAGGCTGCGCAGCGAGGATGGTGCCGAACAGGTCGCGGCCAGCGCCCGGCGTGTGGCTCTCAGCGGGTGGCGCCGGCGCCGGGCCGGAGCTCACGCAGCCCGTCGAGGACGAGGTCCAGCTCGCCGGCGGCGCTGGCCGCGGCGAGCTGCTCCAGCCGCTGGTGGTGCTCTTCGACCGTCAGCCGGCCGTCGACCAGGGCGTCGGCCAGCACCTGCTCGGCTCGGCGCCGGTCGTCGACGGTGACCAGCCTGCCCAGGGACTGCTGCAGGGTGTCGACGTCGCCGACGGTGGCGACCCGCTCGATCCGGCGGTGCAGGGTGGTCCGCAGGTCGCTCTGCCAGTCGCCGAGGCGGGTGTCGACCCAGGTGTGGAGGGCGGAGACCTGGGCCGGGGTGGCGCCGCGGTCGAGGTGGGCCAAGGCCCGGTCGAGGTCCCCGACGGTGCGGCTCCGGGCGACGGCCGCACCGGCGGTGGCGACGACGGCCGGCACCAGGGCATCGCCGGCGCCGGCGGCGTCGACCACCGCGGCGGCCCACCGGCGTTGACCGTCGTCGCAGCGCAGCTCCGGCCGCACGAAGCGTGCCCGCAGCGACACGCCGGCCTTCTCGATCTGCCGGTCGCGGCCGAGACGGGCGACCAGGAGGGGGGCGAGGACGGCGGCGGGAAGGCAGGCCGGGGTGACCAGCGCCACCGGGCCGCCCACCAGCAGGCTCAGCGCCACGCACCAGAGCGCGACCAGCGCCACGGCGAAGGTGCGCTGGGCGACGCCGCCGTTCCACGTCATCTGGCGGCGGGCGGCGGCGACGTAGCCGGGGTCGAGCTGCTGCAGCCTGACCAGCCAGGGGGCTGGCCCTCCCGCCAGACGGCGGTGGTCGGCCCAGCTCGCCACCTGCCACCCCGGTGCGATCCGGCAGGCGGCGAAGGGGGTGTCAGCCTGGGCGGCGGCCGCGCTGGTTGGTAGGGCGCCCGCGCCGGCGGTGTCGGGGTCGGCGGTGCACCCACCAGAACCAGCATCGTGCATGGTGGCCTCCTCGCGGGTTCCCGACGGCACCTCCCCGCACCTGCGCCGACCGACGGGTCAGGTCAGCGGCTCCGAGGTCATCTCGGAGACGGCTTCGAGATGGGCGGTGTCGTTGAAGCGGCGCAGGATCCACCGGTCGCCGGCCACGACCAGCTGCGAGATGGAGGCGTTGTCGGCCCCGACGAAGGCGAAGGGCCGGGAGCCGGTGGCCTGGGCCAGCACCTGCCCGATGGTGCCGGCGTGGGTGAACACGGCGACGTGCTGGTCGGGATGGGCGGCGGCGAGCCGGGCCACGGCGGCGCCCACCCGGGCGGCGAAGGCCTCGGCCGGTTCGGCTCCGGGGATGACGTCGAAGCGCTCCTGGGCCGCCATCTCCACGGCCACCGGGTCGCCTTCGAGCACCTTCTTGCGGTAGAGGCCGCCTTCCCACGCTCCGAGGAAGACCTCGCGCAGGTCGGCCTCCACCAGGGCCGACAGGCCCAGCGCCTGCAGGAGCGGCTCGGCGGTCTGGTGGGTGCGCTGGAGGGTGGTGGTGTACACGGCGGAGATGCCGGCGGAGGCCAACCGGCCGCACACCCGGGCGGCCTGGCGGCGCCCCACCTCCGACAGGGGGGGATCGCCGTGGCCGTCGCGCCGCTCGAAGGGTGAGCCGTCGACGGCGGCTTCCGACTCGCCGTGGCGGACCAGCAGCAGCTGGGTGGCGCCAGGCGGCGGCGCGAAGCGCAGCTGCCGGTAGGCGGCGGGTCCGGCGGGTGAGGCCACGGCCGCATGCTAGGTGTCAGGTCGGTCGTGCTGCACGGGCCGGGCCAGGCGGGGCCGGAGCCCCGAGGCCCGGGCGACGGGCCGTCCGATGGCGGCGGTGATGCTCTCGGCCGCGCCGACGACGGTCACCGCGCTGCGGGCCCGGGTGATGCCGGTGTAGAGCAGCTCGCGGGTGAGGATCGGCGACGCCGGGTCCGGCAGGACGACGGCGACGGCGTCGAATTGGGAGCCTTGCGCCTTGTGGATGGTCATGGCGTAGCAGGTCTCCACGTGCGACAGGCGGGTGGGGCTCAGCGCCACCACCGAGCCGCCCTGTTCGAAGGCGGCGGCCAGCCGCCCTGACCGCTCGGCCACCACGACACCGGTGTCTCCGTTGAACAGGCGCAGGTCGTAGTCGTTGACGGTGACGAGCAGAGGCTGCCCGGCGTGCCAGCCGCCTCGGCGGTCCCCGCCGACTCCTGCCGCGGCCAGCCACCGCTCGATGTGTTCGGTCCAGCCGGCGGCGCCGGCCGCCCCGTGGCGGTGGGCGCACAGCACCCGGAAGGTGCCGAGCCCCGCCAGCGCACCCGGCCCGTCCCCGGCGGTGGCCCGGGCGGCCACCTGCCTCCAGGCGTCGACCGCCTCGGCCCGCACCCCGGCGAGGTCTGCGGAGCCCGCCGTGTCGGCCGGCTGGGGGATCCAGGTCAGCTCGCCGCCGCCGCCGGCGAGCAGCTCCAAGGCTCGTGGCCCGTTGCCGTCGCGCACCGCGCCTGCCAGCTCGGCGATGGCCCCCCGGAAGCGGTGGATCCGCTGCAGGACGACGACGCTGGCGGCGATGGCGCTGTCGGGTGCCGTGGCGGTGGGCGATCCGACGATGTCGCCGAGCACGACGCCGGCCTCGACCGAAGCCAGCTGCTGGGGGTCGCCGAGCAGGATCAGCCGGGCGTCGGGTCGGACGGCGGCCAGGAGACGGTCCATCAGCGACAGCGACAGCATCGACGCCTCGTCGACGACGACGACGTCGTGGACCAGCGGGTGGGTCTCGTCGTGGCGGAACCGGGTGCTCGAGTCGGGTCTGGTGCCGAGCAGCCGGTGGAGGGTGGAGGCCGTCCAGCGGTCGGCGGATCCAGCCAGCGGCGGGTCGACGTCGGCGCCGCGCACCGCCTCTTGCAGCCGAGCCGCCGCCTTGCCGGTGGGGGCGGCCAGCGCCACCAGCGGTGGGCGGCCGCCGCCGGCCCGGGCCTGGTGTTCGAGGAGGGCGAGGATGCGGGCTACCGTCGTCGTCTTGCCCGTCCCCGGGCCGCCGGCGATCACCGCCAGCCGTCGCCGCACCGCCGTCTCGGCGACCCGGCGGGGCAGATCGTCGCCGCCGTCGTCGGTAGGGAAGAGCCGGTCGAGCCCGGCGACCAGCGCCCCCTCGTCGACGGCGTCGGCCGGCGTGCCGGCCCGCTCGAGCAGGGCGGCGGCCACCCGGCACTCGGCGGCGTGGAGCCGGTCGAGGTAGCACAGGGTGCCGTGGAGCTGCAGCGGCCGGCCCGCCCCGACCAGCGGGCTGGCGCTGACCGCGGCCAGCCAGGCCTCGGGCGCCGGCCAGGGCAGGCCCGGCACCGCCTCGCCCTCCTCGGTCCCGGCCGTCTCGGCGATGGTGGCCAGGTCGACGCAGACATGGCCCAGCCGCGGGGCGCGCGCCGCCAGCGCCGCGGCGAGCAGGACCACCTCGTCGTCGACGGCGCCGAGGGTCCCGAGCCGTCGGGCGATGTGGACCTCGGCGGCGTCGAGCACCCCGGCCTGGTTGAACCACCGGAGGAGCCCTTCGGCTCGGTGCGCGAGCCGGGCGTCGTTGGGGTCGGCTGCCGCCCGCGCCGTGCTCGCGGTGTCGCCGGGCGTCGTGCTCGCGGTGTCGCCGGGCGTCGTGCTCGCGGTGTCGCCGGGCGTCGTGCTCGCGGTGTCGCCGGGCGTCGTGCTCGCGGTGTCGCCGGGCGTCGTGCTCGCGGTGTCGCCGGGCGCC
>JAJZYI010000221.1 GCA_021798135.1 Actinomycetes bacterium
CCGGATCCGGCCCCGGCGGCCGCTCCGGCGGCGCATCCGGCGGCCGCTGCGGCGGCGCGTCCGGCAGCGCGCGTGGCGGCGCCGCCCGCACCTGACCGCCGGCGGGCCCGGAAACGGTGTTCCGCGCCCGCAGAACCGCCACCAGACGGGCGACCTCCGCCACGTCCCGGCGGAGCTCTTCAAACCGGACTGCGCCCGGTCCCACATCGAGCACCTTACGTGACAGATGTGCGTGACGCTCGCGTGTCACGACCGGGCCCCGTCGCCCGTCCGGCCGGGCACGTCCGCTCGGGCACGTCCGCACCGTACGAGCGACCACTCCGAGAGTGCCTGCTCTACACTGGCGGCATGGAGCTCCGGGTGGAGGCCCTGGCCGCCAGGGCCGGCGTGAGCGTCGACACCGTGCGCTACTACCAGGCACGCGGCCTGCTCCACGCGCCCCGGCGGCAGGGGCGCGTCGCCTGGTACGACGGCTCGCACGTGGAGCGCCTGCACCGGATCCGGTCCCTGCAGACCAAGGGCTTCACCCTCGCGACCATCGCTCGGATCCTCGACGGCACCCTCGACGCGGCCGACGAGGCCCTGGTCGGCGCGCTGGCCGACGAGTCGGCGAGGGCCGGCGGGTCCCGCGCCCTGCTGAGCGTGGACGAGCTGAGCGCCCGGACCGGGATCCCCGTCCCGATGCTCCAGACGGCGGCCGCCGAGGGGCTGCTCGTCCCCCACCGGGCCGGCGACAGGTCCGGCTACACCGAGGAGGACATCGCCGCGGCGTCGGCCGGGCTGGCGCTGCTCGGATGGGGCATCCCCCTGTCTGACCTGCTCGCGCTGGCCGCCGACCACCACCGCGCCACCGTCGACGTCGCCAGGCGTGCCGTGGCCCTGTTCGACACCCACGTGCGCCACCGCCTGCGCGACGACCCCTCGGTCGACGACGCCACCGGGGCGGTCCGGCTGGTGGACGCCTTCCAGGCGTTGCTGCCGGCCACCACCACGCTCGTCGCCCACCACTTCACCCGCGTGCTGCTGCAGGCCGCGCTCGACCACATCGAGCGGGTCGGCACCACCCCCGAGCTGCGCGCCGTGGCCACGGCCACCGCCGCCGAGCGCCTGCTGGGCACGCCGGGGGCCCGGTGACCGGCAGCCCCCGGCGCACGCCGGGCGTTGCGGCGCCGGCGCGGCGCCAGCCCGCCCCGGGAGCGGGCGACCTCCCCGAGGCGGAGGAGAAGACCCGCGCCGTGCGGGCGATGTTCGACACCATCGCTCCGCGCTACGACCTCGTGAACAGGCTCATGACGTTCGGCATGGACGTCGGCTGGCGCCGCCGGACCGTGCGGGCCCTGGGCCTGCCCGCGGGCTCGGCGGTCGTGGACGTCGCCTGCGGGACCGGCGACCTCGGGCGCGAGCTGCGCCGCCGGGGACTGCGGCCCATCGGCGCCGACCTGTCGGCCGGCATGCTGGCGGCCGGCGATCCCACGATCGGCCGCGTCCAGGCGGACGCCGCGAACCTCCCGCTCGCCGACGCCGCCGTCGACGGCGCCACGTGCGGGTTCGGCATGCGGAACTTCAGCGACCTGCCGGCGGTCATGGCCGAGATCGCCCGGGTGGTGCGCCCCGGCGGGCGGGTGGCTCTCCTCGACGTCGCCACGCCCGCCGGCATCCTCCACGCCGGGCACCGGCTGTGGTTCGAGCATGCCGTGCCGGTCATCGGGGGGCTCCTCTCCGACGCCGCCGCCTACCGCTACCTGCCCCGGTCGGTCGCCTACCTGCCGGAGCCGCCCGTGCTGCTGGCCATGGTCCGCGCGGCGGGCTTCTCGGGCGTCAACCGGCACGTGCTCGGAGGCGGCGTGGTCCAGCTGGTCACCGGCACCCGGGCCGGGCCGCCCGAGCCCGGAGCGGGGCGGGGCGAACCCGCCCGGCGGTGAGCGTGACCGGCCCCCCGCTCACCGCACCCGACCCCCGGTCGCTCGCGGCGGTGACCGTCGCCCTTCCGCCGGTCCGGGCGGCGGCCGGCAAGGGCCCGGCGGCCGGCGCCCGCGAACCCGACCCGCTCGCCCTGGCCATGGCCTCGACCGACGGCTTCGTCCTGCTCGGGCACCGGGGCAGCGTCTGCGGGTTCGGCGCTGCCGCCCGCCTGGTCCTGCCCGGCGGCCTGCGCCCGACCACAGCCCCCGCCGTCACCCGGTGGCTGGCAGGGGTGCCGGCCGACGACCCGCTGCGACGGCCCGCGTCGGGTGCCCTGGCCGTCGGAGCGCTGCCGTTCCTGCCCGGGGAGCCGGCCGAGCTGCTCGTGCCGGCGGTGACGGTGGTCACGACGGCCACCGGCCTGCGGTGGGCCACCATCGCCGGCACCGAGGCCGCCGTGGACCGCGCCGTCGCGCACGCGGCACCCACCGGCACGCTGGCGGGCCTGCTGGACGGGGCCACGCTGGCCGGCCTGCTGGACGGGGCCACGCTGGCGGGCCTGCTGGACGGGGCCACGCTGGCCGGCCCGGTGGACAGGACCGCCCTGTCAGGCCCGGTGGACGGGACCGCCCCGGCCGGTCCCGCCGGCGAGCGGGCGGCACGCGACGCGCTGCCTCCCGTGGTCGTCACCGTGCAGAGCCCGGACGGCCCCGAGTTCGAGCGCCGGGTGGCAGCCGCCCTGGCGGCCGTCACCGCAGGGCGCGTCGACAAGGTCGTGCTGGCACGCCAGGTCCGCGCCACGTTCGCCGGTGCCGTCGACCCGGTGCCCGTGCTCCGGCGCCTGCTCGCCGAGGAGCCTACGTGCGCCGTCTTCGCGCACCGGCGCGGCGGCGAGGTGTTCCTGGGGGCGAGCCCCGAGCTGCTCGTGCGCCGGCGCGGCGCCCGCGTGGTGTCCCACCCGCTCGCGGGCACGTCGGCCGCCGACGACGACGCCGTCGCCGCGCTGGTGGCGTCGCCGAAGGAGCAGGCCGAGCACCGTGCCGTCGCCGCCGCAGTCGCGCGGCGCCTGGCGACGTGGTGCGAGGTCGTCGACGTCCCCGACGCCCCGAGCCCGGTGCGCCTGCGCGGCGTCGCGCACCTCGGCACCCGCGTGGCGGGCGTCCTCAGGGCGGCGCCGGCCGACGCCCTGACGCTGGTCGGCGCGCTGCACCCCACCCCAGCGGTCGCCGGCGTGCCCACCGACGAGGCCCTGGCCCTCATCGGCGAGCTCGAGGAGGACGGCCGCGGCCTGTACGCCGGCCCCGTCGGCTGGGCGGACGCCCGCGGCGACGGGGAGTGGCTCGTCGCCATCCGCTCCGCCACGGTGGCCGGCGACCGCGCCGTCGCCTACGGCGGCGCCGGCATCGTCGACGGCTCGGTGCCCGAGCGGGAGCTGGCCGAGACGGCCGCCAAGCTCCACACGGCGCTCGGCGCGCTCGGCGCCGACGCGCCGGCGCGGTCGCCGGCCTGACAGCTGACAGGGTGTGTCCGCCCACCACCCGGGAGGTGGCGGCAGCCCGGGGTCGAACCTCGGCGAGCACCGGCGCCGCAGCCGTGCCGGCGCCGCGCCACCGGTGACCGGCCGCCCCGTGGCGCAGCTTCAGCTCGCCGGCGCGGTGCCGCCGGCGCCACCGCGCGGTGCCCGGTCGCGTAAGGTCGCCGGGCCGGCGGCGGCGAGCGACGCGACCCGGTCGACGGCCGCCACCACCACCTCCGGAGCGTCGGCCATCAGGAAGTGGCCGGCGCCTGCCACGAGCACCAGCTCCCTCGCCCGGAGCGCGGCAGCCAGCCGGGCGCTGGCCCGGGGCGGCACCACGGCGTCGCGCGTGCCGGCGACGACCACCACGGGCAGGTCGAGCGCCTCCGCGGCCCTTGCCACCAGCGGCGCCTCGGCGACCAGGGCCTTCTGCTCCACGGCGAAGGCGCGCCACGACGACGGGTGCCGGGTGGCCGCCACCAGGCCCTCGTCGGGGAAGGTTCGCGCCGCGACCCGCGCCCATTCGACCGGCAGGGACGACAGCAGGCGCCGCATCCGGGGACCGAGCCACGCCGAGGCGGCGAGCGCGACCACCGACGCTCCCGTCCCCACCACCGGCGCGGCCAGGAGCCGGTCGAGCGCGACCACGCTGCCGTCGCCGCCCACCGGCGCGACGAGCACCAGGCCGGCGACCACGTCGGGATGGCGCTCGGCGAGCAGCACGGCGATCCCGCCCCCGTAGCTGTGCCCCACCACCACGGCCGGCGGGCCGCCATGGTGCCGCAGCCGCCCGGCGAGGATGTCGGCGTTGGCCGCCATGCCCACGGCAGCCCCGCCGGCGCCGTAGCCCGGCCGATCGGGGGCGAGCACGTCCACGCCGGGACCCAGGCGGTCGACGACCGCGGCCCAGTCGGCACCCAGCCCCGGCTGCCCGTGGACCAGCAGCACCGGCCTGCCGGCCAGGGCGCCCCCGGGCGCGATCACGGCGCTCCCGCCGCGGGCACGCCACCGCCGGGGCCTGCCAGCGGGATCCACACCTCGAAGACCGCGCCGTGGCCGGGCGCCGAGCGGACACGGGCGCCGCCCCCGTGCGCGCTCGCCAGGGACGCCACGATGGCCAGCCCCAGCCCGGACCCGCCGCCGGTGCGCGACGTGCGAGCCCGGTAGAAGCGCTCGAACACCTGGCTCGCCTGCTCCGGGGCCAGGCCGGGCCCCTGGTCGGCGACGCGCACGACGCCGACGGTGCCCTCGGCGGTGGCGCTGACGTGCACCGGCGTACCCGGCGGCGTGTGGACGAGGGCGTTGCCGACGAGGTTGTCGACGACCTGGCGCAGGCGCGCCGGGTCCCCCAGCACCCACACCGGCGCGCCGGGCTCCACCGAGACCGGGTGGTCGCGGCGGGCCACCGTCGCGTCCTCCACGGCCTCGGCGACGACCCGTCCGAGGTCGACGGCGACCCGGTCGAGGGGCCTGCCCTGGTCCAGGCGGGCCAGCAGCAGCAGGTCCTCGACGAGGACGCCCATGCGGGCGGCCTCGTGCTCGATCCGCTGGGCCGCCTGGTCGCGGGCGGCGCCGTCGGCGAGCGCGCCCTTGCGCAGGAGCTCGGCGTAGCCCCTGATCGACGTGAGCGGCGTGCGCAGCTCGTGCGACGCGTCGGCCACGAAGCGCCGGAGCCGGCGCTCGGAGCGCGCCTGGTCGGCGAAGGCCGCCTCGATCTGTCCGAGCATGGCGTTGAACGCCGACCCGAGGCGGCCCACCTCGCTGCGGTCCTCCGTCGTGCGGATGCGGCGGCTCAGGTCCCCGCCGGCGATCGCCCCCGCGGTGTCGGTCATCTCCCGCAGGGGCCGCAGCCCCAGCCGGGTCACGAGCAGCGCGATGGCCACGGCGGCCAGCAGCACCGAGCCCGAGACGATCGCCTCGACGTGCACGACCGACCCCAGGGTGCGGTCGTCGGGGCCCAGCGCCACCGCCGTCACGAGGATGCCGCCCGGCAGCTGCACGGCCTCGGCCCGGTAGCGCACGGTCCCGGCGGTCGACGCCACGGTCGTGAACGAGAGCTGGTTCGGGAAGTAGGCGCCCTCCTTCGCCCCGAAGGTCTGGTGGAGGGGGACGTGCTGCACCGGCATGGCCAGGGGCAGCCTCGGCAGCGGGTCGCACGCCCCGGAGGGGCGGTCGAAGAGCAGGCGGCGCTGCGGGGTCAGCACCTCCACGAAGACGTCCGGGCTCACCCGGGCGAACAGGTCGGGCACCCGGACCCCGG
>JAJZYI010000222.1 GCA_021798135.1 Actinomycetes bacterium
CCACCGCCACTGCCGCTGCCGGCACCCGCCGGCTGGAAGCGCGCCACCGAGAAGCCGAGCAGCAGCGGCACGTCGACGGCGAACACCGCCAGCATGGCGGTCATCAGCCCGAGCATCGCGCCGCGGGTGCCGTCGAGGACGAACACGTACTCGAGCATCCCGCTGATCACCAGGTAGGCGGCGAGCGCCCAGCCGCCCACCGTGCGGAACGTCCCCCAGGGGAACCGCCGGACCCGCGCCAGGGCGGCGACGTTGGCCACCAGCACGGCGCCGGCCACGGCCACGAGCACCACGGCCGGGCCGACGGGAGCCCGGCGCGGCAGGTAGGACGCCAGGTACACCCCGCCCACCAGGACCAGGACCATCGACGCGACGGCCATGGCCGTCACCGGCGGCAGCGTGGCCTGGTCGGGCACCCCCGGGGCGAGCGGGGGGATCCCGGTCGCCTTGGCCACGCGACCGTCGGCGCCGTTCGCACCGGCCATGGCGCTCGAGGCGCCCGCGCCGGCCATCCCGCTCATGCCGCTCGAGGCGCTCACGCCGCCCATGCCGCTCGAGGCGCTCACGCCGCCCGAGGCGCCCGCGCCGCCCATGCCGATCATGCCGCTCGAGCCGCTCACGCCGTCGCCAGCCTGGTCATGATGACGAGCGTCGCCACCTGCATCACTCCCGTCACCGCCGCGCTGTAGACGAAGCGGCGCATGAGGTGGCCCACCAGCGCGCCGTTCGGCTCGGGCTTGCGCAGCTCGAACAGCACGGCCAGGTTGGCCGGCTCGAGCACGCCGAGCGCCACCACGGTCAGGACGCCGACCACGGCGAACGACGCGACCAGCCAGGCGTGGTCGGGGTAGTGGGTGCTCAGGTTGCCGAGGTGCCGGGCCAGCTGCCAGCCGGCGGCCAGCGTCACCACCACCAGGGTGGGCATGAGCAGCACCATCTTGGGCATGAAGCGGCGGGCGAACTCGACCCTCGCCGGCACGGGCAGCCGCCCCAGGATCGGCCCGACGACGAGCCCGACGAACAGGTCGATGGCCGTCCACAGGCCGCCACCAGCGACGTGGAAGAAGTCGAGCGCCCACAGCCAGTTGCCCGCGATGGCCGCCACCAGGGCGGCCAGCACGACGGCCACGATCGGCAGCCCGGCAACGGGCACGATGGTCCCGGCGCGCTCCGGCACTGTCGCGGCGGGTTCCGCCGCGACCCCGGCCGCGGTGTCGACCGGCATACCCATACGCACCCTCCTGGCCTCGGTGCGACGCCGGCCCCGCACGGAGCCACGCCCCGCCGCCGGCGGTGGTGCGGCGCCCGCGTCGGTCGCCGGCGCTGTGACGATGCACCCCCGATCGTACCGGCACGGTGGGAGCGGTTCCCGGGACCGTCGCGCCCGGCGCCGCACGAGCGCTCCGCCCCGGCACGCGTTGACAGTGCCTGACACGTGGCATATTCTGCCATTCGTGATCACCGGTCTGGACCCCCGCTGCCGATGACGCCGCCGCCCGACACGGCCGCCGGCGACGTCCTCGACCCGCCGCAGGCGCCCGCCGGCGCCCCCGCCCGCTCCCGACGCGGCCACCCGGCATGGACGCTGGTGGCTGTCGCCCTCGGCGTGATGATGGTGGGCCTCGACGGCACCGTCGTCTCCATCGCCAACCCCTACATCGCCCGCTCGCTGCACGGGTCGCTCGCCGACCTGCAGTGGGTCACCAACGCCTACCTGCTGGTGCTGGCCGTCCTGCTCATCCCCATGGGGTACCTGGGCGACCGCTTCGGCCGCAAGCTGGTGTTCCTGGTCGGCGTGGCCGGCTTCGCCCTCATGTCCCTGAGCGTGGGCCTGATCGGCTCCATGCCCGGCGTCATCGCGTTCCGCTCCCTGCAGGGGGCGTTCGGCGCCATGCTGATGCCGAGCTCCCTGGCCATCATCCGCAACACCTTCCCGCCGGAGAAGCTGAACGGCGCGGTGGGCATCTGGGGCGGGGCGACCGCCATCTCGGTGGCGGGCGGCCCGATCGTCGGGGGCCTGCTGGTCGAGCACGTGTCGTGGCAGTCGGTGTTCTACCTGAACGTCCCGGTGGGCCTGGTGGCGCTGGTGATCGGCGCGCTGCTGCTCGCCGAGAGCCGGATGGAGCAGCTGCGCCGGTTCGACACCCTGGGGCTGGGGCTGCTCGGCGCCGGCCTGTTCGGCATCGTCTTCGGCCTCATCAAGGCCTCGGCTTGGGGGTGGACCGACGCCCGCACCCTGGGCCTGCTGGCCGGCGGCGTCGGCGTCCTGGCGCTGTTCGTCCTGGCCGAGCTGAGGGTGGCCGAGCCGCTCCTGCCGATGCGCCTGTTCCGCCACCGATCGATCACCTTCGGCACCATCACCGTGCTGCTCGGGTTCTTCGCCATGTTCGGGGTGCTCTTCTTCGTCACCCTCTACCTGCAGAACGTCCACGGCTACGACCCGGTGGCGGCCGGGGTGCACATGCTGCCGCTCACCGCCGTGTTCGTGGTCGCCTCACCGCTCGGCGGCGTGCTCAACCAGCGCTTCGGGCCTCGCCTGGTCGTGCCCGTCGGCATGGTCATGGTCGGCGTGGGCCTGCTGCTGCTGCACTCGCTGCAGCCCGAGTCGGGCTACGTGCACCTGTGGCCAGCCTTCGTGCTGGTCGGCACCGGCGTCGGCATGGTGATCGTGGCGTCGTCGGACGCCATCGTCGCCAACGCACCCCAGGAGGACGCCGGCGTGGCCGGCGGTCTGCAGTCGACCGCGCTGCAGCTGGGCGGCGTGCTCGGCACCAGCATCCTGGGCTCGGTCCTCGTCACCCGGGTGGGCTCGCTGCTCGTCGGGTCGCTCGTCGGCAGCGGCGTCCCCGCCGGCATCGCCCCGCGCCTGCTGCCCGCCACCGGGCTCGTCGCCCAGGGCGCCGCGCCGCAGATAGCGGGCGTGCCCGCGCCCCTGCAGCACGCCATCACGATCGGCTCCCACCAAGCGTTCATGGGGGGCCTGCACGTCGCCATCCTCGTCGCCGCGGTGGCTGCCTTCGTGGCCGCCGCCCTCGGCCTGCTGCTGCAGCGCTCCGAGGGGTCCGGCGGGACGGCCCTGCCGGGCCTGTAGGAGGGCGGGCCTGCAGGAAGGGCAGGCCTGCAGGAAGGGCGGGCCTGTAGGAGACCGGGCCTGTAGGAGATCGGCCGCTCCCGGACGGCGGCTCCTCGGCGGACCGATCTCAGCGGGTCTCGCCACACCCACCCGGCACCGGGCGCCCCCCTCGGCCGAGGCGGCCGTTGCCCCGGCAGTGAGATGCGTGATTACGCAATCACGCAACTACCGCTATGCTGCTCGGCATGGCACCGGCGACCACGACGACGACGACGGTGGATGCGGCTCGGGACGCGCCGTTCGACGAGGCCGCGTTCGCGCTGCACGCCGAGCTCTGCAAGGTGCTCACCGATCCCAAGCGCCTGATGCTCATCGACGCGCTGCGCCACGACGAGCGCTGCGTGGGTGAGCTGGCCGCGACCATCGGCATGAGCCTGCCCAACGCCAGCCAGCACCTGGCGGTGCTCCGCCACGCCGGGCTGGTGGCGTCGCGCCGCGAGGGGACGACGGTCCACTACCGGCTGGTCGAGCCGCGGATCGCCGACGCCTGCGACATCGTCCACCGGATCGTCGCCGACCGCCGTGCCGTCGGCGCCGCCGGCGCGCCCGCCCCCTCGGAGGCCGGCCGCTCCCCCAACGACCAGGAGGTCCGCTGATGCCCGCCACCCCCACCCGGCACCGGGTGCTCGTCTTCACCACCCCGACCTGCCCCTGGTGCCAGCGTGCCAAGGGGTACCTGCGGAGCCGGGGGGTGCCGTTCAAGGAGGTCGACGTGTCGCGCGACCAGAAGGCGGCCAGCGACCTGGTACGGCGCACCGGGCAGATCGGCGTGCCGGTGGTCGAGATCGACGGCCGCCCGATCGTCGGCTTCGACCAGGCCCGCATCGACCACCTGCTCGGGCTGCGGGCACACGCCTGAGCATCCCCGGCCGCTCACGGCCGGGACGACCACGACAAGAGCGCAACGACAAGAGCGCAACCACGAGAGCGAAACGACGAGGAGGAACGATGACCGAGCGAGTGGACCCCCTGGGCGCCCGGGTGCTGGTGCGAGTGCTGGAGGACGAGAGCGTCACGTCCAGCGGGCTCGTGATCCCGGACACCGCCAAGGAGAAGCCCCAGCGAGGCGTGGTGGTGGCGGTCGGCGACGACGACGAGCTCATCAAGGTGAAGCCCGGTGACCGGGTCCTGTACCCGCGCTACGCTGGCACGGAGCTGCGGGTAGACGGCGTCGACCACCTGGTCATCGAGGCCACGGACCTGCTGGCCGTGCTGCGCGACGAGGCGACCGCCCAGGCAGCCGCCTGACACCTCCTCCCGGGCTGGCGCGAGCGGAGCGGAGGAGGGCAACCGTGCGTGAACCCGTCGGCACCCGAGAGATCACGTCGACCCGGGTCTACGACGCACCGCGCCCCACGGTCTTCGCCATGTGGACCGAGGCCGAGCACCTGGCCCGGTGGTGGGGCCCGGACGGGTTCTCGGCGCCCCGGGTGACGTCGGACCCGCGCCCGGGCGGGACGCTCACCATCGTGATGGCCGGCCCGGACTTCGAGGAGACCATGCAGGCCCGCTACCGCGAGGTCGTGGCGCCCGAGCGCATCGTGGTCGACTCGGTCGTCCCCGGACCCGACGGCCAGCCGTTCCTGGAGTCGTCGCACACGGTCACGTTCGCCGACCTCGGCGACCGCACCGAGGTGACCGTGACGGCACGGGCGGCGGTGTTCGCCGCCGCCGGGCTCGGCGCGCTCGACGGCATGCAGGCGGGGTGGAACCAGAGCCTGCAGTGCCTGGACGACGCCCTCACCGGCGCGGCCGGCCGCCAGGTACTGCTGACCCGGCTGTACGACGCGGCGCCCGACGCCGTCTTCGCCCTGTGGGAGGATCCGGCCCACCTCGAGCGCTGGTGGGGGCCCGACGGCTCCACCCTCACCGTCGACGAGATCGAGGTGCGTCCCGGCGGCCGGTGGCGCTTCACCATGCACGGGCCCGACGGGCGCGACCACCCCGACCGCGTCACCTTCGAGGAGGTGGTCCGGGGTCGGCGCCTCGTCTACACGCACGGGGAGCCGTCCGACCCCGAGCCGCCGTCCACCGCGGTCGTCACCTTCGACGAGGTGGCCGGCCGCACCGCCCTGTCGATGCGGCTGGTGTTCGCCAGCGCCGAGGCACGCGACCTGGTCGTCGACCGGCACGACCCCGCGACCGGCGCGTCGCAGGCCCTGGACCGCCTCGCCGGCCTGGTGGAGACCACCGCGACCTGAGCCACGGCCCGAGCAGCGGCCCGAGCCACGTCCGGACGGGGCCGCCCCGCCCGGTGCGCTGTGCCGTTCGCCCCTGGGCGCCGACGCGCAAGGGCCGCATGATGGCCGGGTGGAGCGACCGCCGTGACCGGGACCGGTCCCGGTGGCGCTCGTGGCATCTAGCGTCCATGACCTCCGAGACAAGCTCCGCGCAGCCCGAGCGCTCCGAGATGCACCCACGCCGGGCGCCGACGCAGCGTCCGCGACCGATGCCCGAGACGGGTCCGCCACCGGCGCCCGAGCCGCCGCGACCGGTATCTTCTTCACCCAGCAGCCAGGCGACGATGG
>JAJZYI010000223.1 GCA_021798135.1 Actinomycetes bacterium
CCCGCGCTGGCCGCCCCGGCCACCGGCTGCCCCGCAGCGGCCCCGGCATGCGGCTGCCCCGCGCTGGCGGCCCCCGCCATCGGCTGCCCCGCAGCGGCCCCTGCGGGCCGTGCCCCGGGGAACCCGGAGCCAGCCGCGGCGTCCCACTGGGGCTGGCCGGCGAGGGTGGCGCCGACACCACCCCCGGCGACCAGCCGGGCCCGGCGAGCGGCGGCCTGCCACACCTGGTCGTACAGGATCCGGCGGTCCTCGTCCCCGAGGACGCGCCAGGCGTCGGTGACCTCGACCAGCTGGCGGGTCAGCTCGGCGGCGGCGTGCGCTGGGAGCCCGCCGTGACGGTCGGGGTGGAGCTCGCGCACGCGCTGGCGGTAGGCGCGCCGGATCTCCTCACGGGTCGCCGTGAACTCCACGCCCAGCACGTCGTAGTAGCTGCGCACCATCGCTCCCAGGGTGCAGCCCGTGCGCCCGACCTCCCGGGCCGGGTCCGAAGCGCGCACCAACCGGTCGAGCCGGAAGCTGCCATGCACCGGAGCACCTCCGGCACGGCATGCAGCCGTTCGGCCTGACGACCTCGAGCTCCCGCCGGCATCCAGCCTGCCTTCAACCGAAGCGTAGCCCCATGGCACGACGAGGCGCCGGCCGACCACCACCGGAGGTCGCGGATGCGCCGGCCGGCGGCTCGGCGGGGGTCAGCGTGTCGGAACCCCCCGGCGGACGGCCATGGCCCACAGCACCAGGGGCACCTGCAGGGGGAGCCGGCCGACGGCGAGCGCCCGGGCCGCCAGGCCCCTCGTGCGCCAGTCCCACGCCATCTGCAGGTTGGCGGGGAAGACCGCCACGAACAGGGCGGCGGCGGCCGCGGCGCCGGCGCGCCGGGTCCGCGGCACGGCCAGCGCTGCGGCGACCGCGAGCTCGGCAACGCCGCTCGCGTACGTCCACCCGCGTGCCCTCCCGGGCACCCAGCGCGGCACGATGGCGTCGTAGGGCCGGGGGGCGGCGAGGTGGAGGATGCCGGCACCTGCCAGCAGCGCCACCAGCCCCCAGGTGCGCCGCCTGCCCGGCGCTGCCGTGGCGTCGCCGGGTCCGAGCCCCGCCGGCGCCACGGCCCGGGCGTCCCCGCCGGTCCCGGTGCCCTCCGTCGCCCGCTCCACCGTCGATCCGCTCCCCATGGCCACGCCTCCTCGTCGCTGCGGCTCATCATGGCGCGACGGCACCGGCCCCCGCCCATCACACACCCCTAACACGGCGATCACGCGGCGATGACCGCCGGCGCCGACGATGCCTGCGTCCGGCCCCGCCCCCAGCCGGGACGGGCTGCCGGACAGCACAGGACCGAGGACACCGAAGGAGCGAACGATGCCACTCTCCCCCCGAGCACGCCGACGGCTCGCCACCGGCGCCGCCGTGAGCGCCCTGGCCATGGCCGTCCCCGGCGTGGCCGTCGCCGCGACCGTGGGGTCGCCTGGCTCGCCGCCGGCGGGCGCGACGACCGGCACCGCCGGCCCGGACGTCCGGCCGTCAGCCGGCCCCGGGACGCTCGCCACGGCGCTGAAGGCCTGCACGCCGACGACCTTCTCGGCCGCCCAGCAGGCACTGCGCGTCGCCCTGCAGGATCGCACCGCCGCCATCGGCAGGCTCCAGACCACGGTGGCCCGGGCCAAGGACCTGCCCGCCGCCGACGCCGCCGAGCTCGACGCCATCCTGCACGCCGAGCTGAGCACGATCGACGGGGCCGGGCTCGACGGGCTCGTCGCCAGCGTCGCCGCCGACACGACCTGCGCGCAGCTCGTCACGGCGGCGAAGGCCATGGTGACCGACTTCCGGCTCTACGCGCTCGTCGCGCCGCAGGTCCGCGTGACCGTGGCGGTCGGTCGGGGCAGCGCGCTGGCGGCCAGGGTCACGGCGGCGGAACCGAGGATCGCCGCCCGCATCGCCAGGGACGCTCGTGCCGGCAAGGACGTGGCCGGCGCCCTGCAGGCGTTCGCCGACCTGAAGGTCGAGACGGCGGCGGCGGCCGCCGACCTGCAGCGCGTGTCGGTCCCCGAGCTGCTGGCCCAGGTCCCGTCGGGCTACCCGGCCGACCGGCCCGTCGTCGAGAGCGACCTCGCCGCCGTGCGCGCCGCCGCCCAGGCAGGCCGAACGGTGCGCGACGACCTCCAGACGATCCGCCACGAGCTGGCCTGACGGTGAGGAACACCCCTGCGGCTCGGTGATACTGCCGGGCCGTGGGACGCCCGCCCGGCCCGCCGCCCGCGCCGGTGCCGGTGCTGCCGCCCGCGCCGGTGCCGGTGCCGGCCGGCAGGCGGAACGGGCGCCGCGTCGGTCCCGGGTGGCATGCTGACCGGGCGCCCGGCGGCCACGCCCGCCGGGCGCCCGACGAGGAGGGCACGCATGGGACGATCCGAGGTGGAGATCGACGTCGACCGGCCGGCCGACGCGGTGTGGCAGGTGCTCCGGGACTTCGGGGGCCTGGCGCGCTGGATGCCGGGGATCGACGCGTGCACCGTCGACGGGGACACGCGGACCCTGTCGGTGCTGGGGACCGAGATCGTCGAACGCCACCTCGGCACCGACGACGTCCAGCGCCGGACCAGGTACAGCATCGTCGGTGGCGGCGTGCCGGTGACCCGGCACGAGGCCACGGTGTCGGTGGAGGAGCGCGGTCCCGATGCCTGCCACGTGACCTGGGCGTTCGAGGTCGAGCCGGACACGCTGGTGCCCGTGCTGGCGCAGAGCTACCAGGCCGCCCTGCAGGCGCTCGCGTCGGGCGCCGGGTCCTGACGCTGCGCCGCATGGCGGCACCGCTCGGCGCGGGCGCGGACCGCACCTCGGCCGGCGGGGAACCGTAAGGTCGGGTGAGCCCGCCGTGCCGGGAGCGGCTCGCCCGCCAGCGTGCCCGGCACACCCGCAGCCGAGGAGGACCACGGCATGGAAGTGCGCTTCGACGTGACGGAGCACGCAGGCATCCCCGTCCTGGCCACAGCCGGAGAGATCGACGTGTACACGGCGCCGCGCCTGCGCGAGGAGCTCCTGGAGCTCGCCCGCGCCGGGAACGCCACCGTCGTGGTGGACCTCACCGACGTCTCCTTCGTCGACTCCACGGGGCTGGGCGTGCTCGTGAGCGGCCTGAAGCGGTTCCGCGAGGCCGGCGGCGACCTCCGCCTGGTGGTCACCCAGCCGCAGATCCTGAAGGTCCTGGAGATCACCGGCCTGTCGTCGGTGTTCTCGGTGCACGAGACCGCGCTGGCGGCGACCGCCGGCGCACGTTCGTGACCAGGCACGCCACCGGCGGCGGCCACTCCGGCGGCCCCGCCGTGGCCGACGAGATCGAGCTGACCATCCCCGCCAGGGCCGAGCTGCTGTCGCTGGCACGGATGACCGTCGCCGCCGTCGCCGCCCGAGCCGACTTCGACCTGGAGGGGATCGAGGACCTCCGGCTCGCCATCGACGAGCTGTGCTCGCGGCTCGTCCGGCCCGCCGGCGGCGACGAGGCCGGCGACCCGGGAGTGCTGCGCCTCAGGTTCCGCTGGGCCGACGGCGAGCTGGAGGTGACGTGCCGGCTCCACGGCGCGCCACCGACGCCCGTCGACGACCAGGAGCGCTACCTGTCCGACCGCATCCTCGAGGCCCTGGTCGACGCGCACGGCGCCGAGGAGGCAGGTGTGGCCGACGGCGCCGGCGCGCGGTGCTGGCTGCGCAAGCGACGGCGCGCGCCGGAGCCGGCGTGAGTGAACGGGCCGGCGGAGCCCGCTCGACCGAGCGGTTCGCCGAGCTGGCCCGAACGGGCGACGACCGGCTGCGGGCTGAGCTGGTCGAGGCCCACCTGGGTCTCGCCCGGCACCTGGCGCGGCGGTTCTCGCAGCGCGGCGAGAGCGTCGACGACCTGGTGCAGGTGGCGTCGGTGGCGCTGGTCCACGCCGTCGACCGGTTCGACCCGGACGTCGGCGTCGCCTTCTCCACGTTCGCCACGCGCACCATCCTCGGCGAGCTGAAGCGGCACTTCAGGGACCGGGCGTGGACCGTGCGCGCACCGCGGCGGCTCCAGGACCTGTACGTGCGCCTCGGAGCGTCGATCGACCAGCTCTCGCAGGCGCTCGGCCGCTCGCCGACGATCGCCGAGCTGGCGGCCGACACCGACAGCGACGAGGAGTCCGTGCTGCAGGCGCTCGAGGCCGGGCAGGCCTACCGCGCGGCGTCGCTCGACGCCCCGGCAGGGGGCGCCGAGGGCGAGACGCTGGGCGAGCGGATGGGCGAGACCGACGACGGCTACCTCGACGCCGAGCGGCGAGCCCAGCTCGGCCCGCTGCTCGACCGCCTGCCCGAACGCGAGCGGCGGATCGTGGCACTGCGCTTCGTCGCGGGCATGACCCAGTCCGAGATCGCGGAGCGGCTCGGCATCAGCCAGATGCACGTGTCCCGCCTGCTGTCGCGCAGCCTCGCCCAGCTTCGCACCCACGCCCTGCGGGCCGGCGGCGACGGCGTCTCCGGGCGGCGCGACGGGCCGGAGCCACCGGGCACCGCCCGCTGACCTCGGTTTGCCTGGCGCTGCCTGCGGGTAGGTCTGGGAGGCGACGGTGCCGCACGGTGCCGGGAAAGGGGTCGACATGCCAAGCCGGACCACCGACGGGAGGCACTTCGTCGCCGACCGCCTCGCCACCTGGCACCGGCCCGTGACGACCGAGCCTGCAGGCCGCGTGTGCAGCGAGCCCGGCTGCGACACCCGCCTGTCGATCTACAACACCACCGAACGCTGCTCCGTGCACCACCAGTTCGTCACGATCGTGCAGCGCTCGACCGCCAGGCGCCGCCCGGCCTGAGCGCGTGCCGGGCAGCACCCGGTGCCGCCGCTCGAGGGCACGACCGGCCACGGGGCGCATCCGGTCCCACGACCCGCGGACGGCCGCGGCGGCTGGCCGGCCCCGCCGATGTCGGAGGTCCTCAGGAACCCTCGCCGGCACCGCGGCGACGGTCACGACCGGCGTCGGCGCCGCCCGGCTCGCCATGCCCACGGCGCGCTCCACCCGCGACCGCGCCGCCCGGCTCGCCGTGCCCACGGCGCGCTCCACCCGCGACCGCGCCGCCCGCCTGGCCACGCCCACGGCGAACGCCACCGGGGTCGCCACCAGCCACGTCGGAGCGGATCCAGGCGGTGAGCAGCCTTCGGTACGCGTGCTCGTACGTCGCGTACCGCTCCCGGAGCTCCTCGCCGGGCCATCGGTCGGGGAGCAGGCTGGCGGGCAGCAGGGGGTCGTCGGTCAGGTGGCGCATGGCCGCGGCCGCCACCGCGAAGCACGGTGCCAGCGAGGTGGCCTCGCCGGCCTCGAGGCGCGGGAGGGTGCCGTCCAGGTCGCCGATCAGGCTCCGGGCCCGTGCCGCCCAGCCGTCGAGGTCCCACAGCCGCTGCGCGAGCCGGCCGGGGTCCGGCGCGCCCAGGTCCTCGGCCGGAACGGCCCGGAACCAGGTGCAGTGCCCGGCCACCCGCCACTGGGCCGACACCTCGGCCGCCCGCCACTGGGCCGACACCTCGGCCGCCCGCCACTGGGCCGACACCTCGGCCGCCCGCCTCTGGGCCGACACCTCGGCCGCCCGCCTCTGGGCCGACACCTCGGCCGCCCGCCTCTGGGCCGACACCTCGGCCGCCCGCCCCTGGGCCGACA
>JAJZYI010000224.1 GCA_021798135.1 Actinomycetes bacterium
CGGTAGTTGGCCACGCCGACGCGGTGGAAACCGATCCTGACCTGGGTGTTCATTGGCCGGTGCGGGATGCGGCACGTGCCGGCTCCCCGGGCCGCGCCGTCGGCCGCCTCGGGGGGCCCGCCGGGGCCGTGCCCCGGGCGTCGGGGCTCCCGGACGCCGGGAGCCGGGGCCGTCGCCGGGAGCGCCCCACGTCGACGGCGACGCACGGTGACGCCGTCGACCGCGTCGGGTGCCTCACCGTGGTGCGGCGCGTGCAGGTCCGGTGCACTCGGTGGTTTCGGGCTCGCCGACCTGCGGCGATGGCGCGAATGCACTGTGGAAGTGCCGGCGACGTGCCGATACCGGATGGGTGCTAGCTCCGCCAGCCGCCGACCAGGTAGACCCGTCGGGCCCGCTCCCGACCGTGCCGTGGTGGCGCCTGGAGCCACGACGGGCTGCCGGCCCCACCGGGTCGACGTGGGAGTCGTGCACGGGCGTGGAGCGCTGGGTGGCGGTCGCGGTGGTCGTCCTGAGCGTGGCGTGGGTGCCCGTGGCGAAGCTCGGGCCCTGGCCACCGGAGGCGGCCGCCGCGCTCGTGGTCGGTCTGCCCGGGCTGCCGTTGCTGGTCGCCAGGGCGCGTGGGAGGACGGCGGGGCGGCCTGCGGGTGAGCGGTGGGCTGCCCGAGCCCTGCTCGCCTGGCTCGCGGTCGGGCTGGTGTCGGCGCTCGCCTCGCAGCGCCCGGGCCTCGCCGTCGTGGGGCTGTTCAACCAGGGAACGGGCTGGCTCTTCATGGCCGTGCTGGGCGGCGCGTGGGCGATCGGCACGGCCGTGGGGCGGCCCGGGCGGCGGCTCGTCGGCACGGCCCTCGTCACCGGGGCCGTCGCCAACGCGGTGGTGGCCGTCGGCCAGATGACCGTCGGCCTCGGGAGGGTCGGGCTGCCGGGGTACGGAGGCCAGGCCGACGGCTTCCTGGGCAACCCCGTGTTCCTCGGAGGGCTCGAGGCGGCTGCCCTGGTGATCATGGCGGGCCGCCTGGTCCGCCGGCCCCGCCGGGCGTGGCTGCCCACGCTGCTCCTGGCCGCAGGCGTGGCGCTGAGCGGCGAGCGCCTGTCGATGCTGATCGCCGTGGCGCTCGCCCTCGTCGTGCCCTCGGCCACCTGGCTGGCCGGGAGCGACGGCGACCAGGTCAGGGGCGTCGGCGCCGGCCGGGGCAGCCGCCTGGCGGCACGGTTGGCAGCCGGTGCCGCCGACCTCCCCGCGTCGAACGGCAGGAGCGGGCTGCCGGGTGCCGGGCTGTTCACCGTGACCGTCGGCGCCGGTCTCGCCGCCGGTGTGGCCCTTCCCCTGCTGCGAGCGTCGAACGCGCTGGCGAACAAGCTGTCAGCGACGGCCGAGGCCACCTTCGGCGACCGCCTGCACGCATGGCTGGAGGGCGCGCGGGCCGTGCTCCACGCGCCCCTGATCGGGTCCGGGCCAGGGCAGTTCGGGGCTGCCACCGAGGCGCTGTTCCCCCGGTGGTTCGTCCGGGCCCACCAGGGACAGATCTTCACCGACGCCCACAACATCGGCGTCGAGTACGCGGTCACGACCGGGCTGGTCGGCCTGGCGCTGCTCGTGGCCTTCGCCGTGGCCGCGGTCCGCAGCGGGCGCGGCCCGCTGGTCGGCTTCGCCGCCGTCCTGCTGGCCGTCGAGCTGGTGGAGCCGCTCAACCCGGTCCTGACGCCGCTGCTCTTCCTGGCGGCAGGAGCGGCTGCGGGTGCCGGGCGCGCCGCCCTCCCCGGCTCCGTCCCCGGCGGTGCCGACGTCCCTGTCGCGTCCCACGGCGACGGGTGGCAGGGCGGCGAGGCGCTTGCGACCGGGGCAGGAGGGATGCCCGAGCGCGTGCCGGCGGGCCGGCCGGTGCGAGCACGCTCCCGCCTGCTCGTCGTCGCCACGGGGCTGGCAGGGCTGCTCGCCGTCGCCGGCGCCGCCGACCTCCTCGTCGGGGTGGACGCGATGGTGCGGTCGCACGCCGCGCTGGTCGACACGTCGCACGCCGCGGCACTGGCGGACGCGCGGCTCGCGGTGCGGGTCCTGCCGGCGTGGCCAGAGCCGGCGCAGGCGATGGCGTCCGTCGAGCTGCTGGGCCGGCAGGCGTCCCCGACGGCGCCGACGCCCCTGGAGCGTGCCGCACGCTGGGAGCAGGTCGCCGCGGCCCGCGACCCGGCCGACGCGCCGGCGTGGCTCGCCACGGCGGAGATGGAGCTGCAGCTCCACCGGCTGGCGACGGCGCGACGCTATGCGCTCGCGGCGCAGGCGAGGTACCCGTGGGGGGCGGGAACGCTCAGGCTCCTGGGGTCGATCTCGCTCGCCGAGCACCGACCCTCGGCGGCGCGTCGCTGGTTCTCGCTCCTCGTCCGGGTCCAGCCCCGACCGGACGTGGCCCAGCTGATGGCGGGCGCCTGTGCGCAGACGTCCCCGTTCGCGGCGCCGACGGGAGCGCCGCGATGCTGACCGTTCGCGGTGCCGACGGGAGCGCCGCGATGCCGACCGTTCGCGGTGCCGACGGGAGCGCCGCGATGTCGAGCCGCGGCGCAAGGTCGGCGCCGGCATGAGGGGCTCCGCGATGCGCCGAACCGGGCGCAGCCTGCTGTACCTGCTCAACGTGGCCGTGGTCGTGGACCTCGCGACCGTGCACGCCGCGTGGATCGGCCACTACGACCTCACGGACAGCACGGGCCGCCTGATCTGGATGGCGGTGTACGTGGTGACCCTGTCGCTCGGCGTCTACGCGTCCGGCCTGGCCGATCCGCCGGAGCGCCTGAGCGAGGCCGTCTGGGCGGCCGGAGGGACGGTCGCAGGGTCGGCCGGCGTCATCTCGTTCGCCCAGCTGCTCCTCGGCTCGCAGGTCCTGCCGCGGTTCGTGGTCTTCGGCACCGCCGCGGTCCTCGGCCCGGCCTACGTCGGCCTGGCCCGCCTCGGCGACCGGCTCCGGCGCCGCCACGAGGGCCTCGACCGGGTCGTCGCCGTCGTGGGTGCCCGCGAGGCCGTGGCGCTGCGGGCGGAGCTGGGCCGGGCACCGGAGCGGCCGGCGACCCTCGCCGCCGTGCTCGACGTCGAGTCGGCGGGCACCGGGGCCAGCGGCGGCCTCCCCCTGGTCGAGGCGGCCACGGCGACGCGGGCGACGGTCGTCGTCCTCGACCGCGCCGCCCAGCTCGACGAGTCGGTCGTCGCCCAGGCGGCGCTGCTGCACGGCCGCGGCCTGCGGGTGCGGACGCTGGCGCTGTTCTACGACGAGTGGCTCGGCAAGCTCCCCATCGGCGAGCTCGAGCAGGTGTCGCTCATGTTCGACATCCAGGAGGTCCACGCCCGCCGCTACGCGCGGCTGAAGCGGTTCGCTGACGTCGCTGTCGCGGTCGCCGGCCTGGCGCTGCTCGTCCCGGCCGTCCCGCTCGTCGCCGTGGCCGACCTGGTCGGCAACCGCGGGCCGCTGCTGTACCGCCAGCGGCGGGTGGGGCGCGGCGGGCAGGAGTTCACCATGCTCAAGTTCCGCACCATGGCCCCCGAGGGCCGGGTGGCCGCCCAGCGCAGGCCAGCGGGGGTGGTCGGCGGCGGCCGCCGGCCCGGGCCGGACGTGCCGGCGGCCGCCGGCGGTGCCGCGCCCGGCGTACCGGCCGCGACGGCCGGCGCCCCGCTGCGCCCCGAGGTCGCTCCGTGGACCGAGGTCGGCGACCCGCGCCTGGGGCGGGTCGGGCGGTGGATGCGCCGGGTGCACGTCGACGAGCTGCCGCAGCTCCTGAACGTGCTGCGCGGCGACCTGTCGATCGTCGGGCCCCGGCCCGAGCAGCCGTGCTACGTGGGCGAGCTGCGCGAGAAGATCCCCTTCTACGACGTCCGGCACCTCGTGCACCCGGGCCTGACGGGGTGGGCGCAGGTCAAGTTCCACTACGGCGCCTCCGTGGCCGACGCGCTCGAGAAGCTCCAGTACGAGTTCTTCTACCTCCGGCACCAGGGACTGGCGCTCGACGCCCGGATCGTGGCCCGCACCCTGCGGTCGGTGCTCGCCGGGCGCGGCCGCTGACGGCCGGGGCCGGGGCCTCGGGCTGCGGGCCGGGCGCCGTGACGCCGCGTCGTCGCGCCGGTGCGGGTGCCGGTCGTGTCCGCTCGTTGCTCCAGTTCCCGCGGCGGCGGGCCGATGCCGTCTCCGGCGGGCCGAGGGGGCCGGCCGCACGCGGCGATCGGAGGGGCCATGTCGAGGTGCGCGGGCTGGCTGGTGGTGCACGACGGCGGCGGGGTGCGAGCGTGCACCGAGGAGCACCGGGGCGGGACGTGCCCCGGCTACCACGCGCCCCACACCGGCGGTGCCATCTCGTGCCGCATGCTGGTGGGAAGGCCGTGCGCCACGTGCGGCGGGGGCGTGGCCCGGGCGTCCTGACGCCGCGCGCCGGGCCCTTGCCAGGGCCCCAGGCATCGTGGCCATCCCCCGGCTGCTGGGGAGCTGGAGGGTGCCTACCCCGCGGCAGCCTCTGGCCTCGGCAGCCCCGGCCTTCGGGTGGAGGCGATGGCAAGCGAACCCACGAACTTCTCGACTGCTGGGCAGCCGAGAAGCTGGCCTCCGGCAGCGCCTACGAGGATGATGGCTGCTGGCCGGTGAACTCAGCCGGCCGCTCCGCCCGACAAGTGTTCTGCGTGGTTGGGCAATCGGATCAAGGCCGCGGGCCTGCGCCGCATCCGGTTCCACAACCTACGCCACACCGCCGCTGCCCTCATGCTGGCCGACGGAGCGCCAGGGAAGGCGGTCAGCTCGATCCTGGGGCACGCCGGGCCGAATCACTCTCTCGACCCACGCCAACGTCAACGCGGGCATGGCTGAGGAAGCAGGAGCGGCCCTCTTAGCCACCTTGCCGGGAGGGTAGGGCCGCGACGGCTTCACCGGCAGCGGGAACGCCTGTTTCTACCGATCCCTGATCGGGTCGGATCCCCTGCTGGATGGCCCCGAAGATGCCCCGCAGGGCCGCCTGGATGGTGATCCCTGCCGTGATGGCCTGGCCCCGGGTTGCCACATGTGGTGCTGCGAGCGCCACCACCCCAGCGACTGCTGCCAGCAGCACAACCATCACGAACATGATCTTGACCTTCCGCGACGTCAGGTACGTGGTCCGAGTCGAAACCAGGTCCCGTGCCAACTCCGGCACCACGTAGAGGATGATCGCGACGATCGCTCCCCCTAGCGCGCCCCACCCAAACACCGCCCCCGCCAACACTGCGTGTGCCGAATTCTAGGGCCTGCGGAGAAGTGAAGCGCCTCCCGTGGCGATGAAGTCCACGATCCTGCGCAAGGTGGGCAGCCACGCGGGTTCCGGACGACGCTCCGGGTAGCCAGGCAGCATCGCTGGCTGGCTCACGCGCTCGGGCCGAACGTGCGCACTGGCTGGTCGGCTCCGCTTCGCTGAGACCGCCGCCGCTCTCGGCATTTCCTCCCCACCTTTCGCCCGAGGACCCCCCACCCTCGACCTCCAGCATAAGCCGAGTCGGCTCCAACATGCCTGATAGCCGGACCCCGGCCAGCGGAAGGAGGATAGCTGGGTGACACGGTAGCGGCAGGGCCGGTGCCCGGTCTCCCGAGCACCGGCCCTGACCTGCCACTTCCGGGTGGAGGCGATGGGACTCGAACCCA
>JAJZYI010000225.1 GCA_021798135.1 Actinomycetes bacterium
GGGTCGGTCGCCGGTGCTCGCCGTCAGCCGCCTGCAGGCTCGCCCGCACCCCGCTCGCCGTGCCAACCGTCGGCGGGGCCGGCGTCGGCGGGGCCAGCGTCGGCGGGGCCGGCGTCGGCGGGGCCGTGCCCCGCGGTGCCGGCGACCCGGCTGTCGGCGGAGGGTCCCGACGCCACGGCCCGCCAGCCCGTCCCCGGCTCGTACCGCCTGACCACGCGCGCCGGGACCCCCACGGCCAGGCTGTGGTCGGGGATGGTGCCGCGCACGACGGACCCGGCGCCGATGGCGACGTTGCGCCCGATCTGCGAGCCCGGCAGGACGATCACGCCGGCACCGAGCCAGCTCCCGCTGCCGATCGACACGGGCGCGTCGTGCGGAACCTGCGTGCCGATCGGCACGTCAGGATCGGCATAGCCGTGGTTCTGGTCGGTGACGTACACGTACGGCCCCGTCTGCACGTCGTCACCGATCTCCACCCTGAGGTGCCCGACGATGTGGCTCCCGCGACCGACCACGACCCGGTCGCCGATCGCCACGACGGGGTCGGTGAGCATGTGCTGGCCGGGAGCCATGCCCGCCGACAGGGTGACCCAGGGGCCGATCATGGTGCCCGACCCGATCCGGATCCAGCGCTCGTTGTAGACGGAGCCAGGAGGGAAGGCGACGAGGCTCCCGGCCCCGAACGCCCCGAACCGAGCGGCGCGTGGGTGATCCGGCCCGATCGCGCCGTACAGGCATGCACGCTCCCACGCGGCGTGGACCGCCGAGGTCGCCGCCCGCCGCAGCACCGGCAGCCACCGCGACGACAGCGGCAGCGAGGCGAGGCCACGGGGCGGCGCTCCCGGCAGCGATGGACGGTCCGACGGCACGCCGGAACGCTAGTCCCGGCGCCGGGAGGCGACCCACTCGACGCCGTGCACCGGATGGCGATCCGGTCGACACCGAACACCGGGCGGCGACCCACTCGACGCCGTGCACCGGGCGACCCGAGGTATCGTGCTGGCGCCACGGCACGCGGCCGGTCTCGTCGCTCGCCGCGCCGACCCGCTCGCCGGCCGACCCGGCAGGAGATCCTCCGATGACGCCCCCAGGCCCCGCCGGCCCAGACCAGCCCCCTGTGCCCGCCCGGCGCCAACGCGGTGCCCATGCCCGGGCGCGCCACCGGGCACGGACCCCTGGGACGAGCCGGCCAGGGGCACGAGCGGTCAGCACCGGGGCTGCCGCCCTGGTGTCGCTGGCCGTCGTCGTCGGGGCCGCGGCCGTACCGGTGGCTGTGGCACGCGGGCACGCCCCGGCACCTGTCCGGCCTCGGCCCGCCCCCGTCCACCATCGGCACCACCAGGCTGTTGCCGCCTCGGGCGCGCTCTGCCCGCTGACGGGCGCTCCCGCGCCGGGCGGCACCGTCCCGGCGCGTCCCGCCCTGGCTGTCAAGGTGGACAACTATCCGACGGCCCGGCCGCAGTCGGCGCTCGACCAGGCCGACATCGTCTTCGAAGAGCCGGTGGAGGGCTTCATCACCCGGTTGGTGGCGGTCTTCCAGTGCTCGTCGCCGCCGCTCATCGGGCCGGTCCGCTCGGCCCGCCAGCCCGACGTCGGCATCGCCGACCTACTGAGCCACCCGTTGCTGGTGCACGCGGGCGGCATCAACCCCATCCTGGCCATGTTGAACGCCGCCAACCTGACGAACGTGGACCTGGTGTTCCGCTACTCGGACCTGCCCGTCCACCCGCCGGGGCGCTATCCGCCCTACGACACCTACGTCTCGGCACAGCAGATGTGGCGGCTGGCGCCGTCGGACACCTCGCCACCGGCGGCGGTGTTCACGTACAGCAGGGCGGTCCCGTCCGGCGCTGCGCCGACCGCCACGGTCCACATCCCCTTCTCGGGCACGAGCAACGCGACGTGGGCGTGGGTGGGGGCGGACCGCCAGTGGCAGCTCTCGTACTCCGGGACCCCGGCGACGACCCTGAGCGGCCCGACGATCGACGGCGCTGCCGCCCCGATCCGCGTGGCCAACGTCGTTGCCATGCACGTCCTCACCCACCTGGGCCCGTACGTCGAGGACGCGGCCGGCGCCCACGACGTGTACGTCACCGCCACGGGAAGCGGCCCGGTCACGGTGTTCCGCGACGGCGTCGCCATCAGCGGAACCTGGCATCGCCGGTCGCTCTCGTCGCCGCTGCGCCTGCTCGACAAGGCCGGCGAGACGATCCCGCTCGCCCCGGGCGAGACGTGGGTGGAACTGGTCCCATCGGTGATCCCCATCACCACGACGGCGCCGGCCACGTCAGGCTCCGGGTCGGCGGGGACCACCGCAGCAGGCTGAGCCGCAGCCGAGGACGGCCGGCGCGCAACCCGGTCCTCACGGCAGCACCGCGACAGCAGCACAGCGACAGCGACACCGCGGTGGTGGATATCCGGAGCAGGGTGGCGGCAGCCGGCGACCCGGCCACCGTCACCGACTGCCACGGGCCGGCAGCCCGGCAGCATCAGCGAGCTGCGGGGCTGATCCTCACCGTCAGTCCTCGACGGGCGCTTCGACCGCGGGCACGGGCACGGCGTCGTCGACCTCCGTGCCGGCACCGCCGTCGGACGCCAACGCCGCGCGCACCCGCTCGTTGATCTCCACCATCAGCTCGGGCGTCTCCCGAAGGAACTGCTTGACGTTCTCACGGCCCTGGCCGAGCTGCTCGCCTTCGTACGTGAACCAGGCGCCCGACTTCTTCACCAGCCCCAGGTCCACGGCCACGTCGAGCAGCGACCCCTCACGGCTGATCCCCGTGCCGTACATGATGTCGAACTCGGCGGTCTTGAACGGGGGGCTCACCTTGTTCTTGACGATCTTGACCCGGGTCCGGCTGCCGATCACCTCGGCGCCGTCCTTGATGGCCTCGACCCGGCGGATGTCGATGCGCACCGACGCGTAGAACTTGAGCGCCCTGCCGCCCGGCGTGACCTCGGGCGACCCGTAGATGACCCCCACCTTCTCGCGGAGCTGGTTGATGAAGACGGCGATGGTCTTGGACTTGCTGAGGCTGCCCGTCAGCTTCCGCAGGGCCTGCGACATGAGCCTGGCCTGCAGGCCGACGTGGGTGTCCCCCATCTCACCTTCGATCTCCGCCCGGGGCGTGAGCGCGGCCACCGAGTCGATCACGAGCACGTCGAGCGCTCCGGAGCGGATCAGCATGTCGGAGATCTCGAGTGCCTGCTCCCCAGTGTCGGGCTGCGAGATCAGCAGGTCGTCGATGTTGACCCCGATGGCCTTGGCGTAGGCCGGGTCCATGGCGTGCTCGGCGTCCACGTAGGCGCAGATGCCGCCGTTGCGCTGGGCCTCGGCCACCACGTGCATGGCCAGGGTCGACTTGCCCGACGACTCGGGACCGTAGATCTCCACGATCCGGCCGCGGGGAAGGCCGCCGACACCCAGGGCACGGTCCAGGGCCATGGCTCCGGTGGGGATGGACTCCACGGCCATGTGGAGGTTCTCCCCCATGCGCATGATGGAGCCCTTGCCGAACTGCTTTTCGATCTGGCCGAGGGCCATGTCCAGCGCCTTGTCACGTTCCATGCCGGTGTCTCTCCTCACTCGTGCAGCCGTTGCCGTCGCTCCGACGGGGCCCGACCGTAGGAGCGGGGTGTGACAGCCCCGCACCCACCCGGTCCGGTCCGGCCCCCGGTGCGGCGGCGGCGCTCGGCCCTCGTACTCCCACGAGTGTAGTTACGAACAGGTGTTCGTGCACGCACCCCGCCGGCCGGCGGCACGGCAGCGGCGGGCGCCGTGCCGTCGCCGCCGCCGTGGTCCGGGTGACGCCGTGGTCCGGGTGACGCCGTGGTCCGGGTGACGCCGTGGTCCGGGTGACGCCGTGGTCCGGGTGACGCCGTGGTCCGGGTGACGCCGCGGGTGATCCTCACGGCCTGGCCAGCCAGACGCGGTGCAGGACCCGGTGACGCGCGCCGCCGGCCCCCAGCACGGAGGCCACCAGCGCCAGCCCGGGGACCACGAACCGCTCCGCCACGGGCGCGCCGGCGCCGGGAAGGCCCGGCCACCTGCCCGACCCCCTGGCCCGGGCCACCGTGATGTGGCCCACGAACGGGTGGTCCGACACCGGGGCCCACCGCGAGACCGCCCAGCTCGCGGCCTCGGCCAGGTCGTCGAGACCGGCGACGGGCACCTGCAGGACCCGTCCGCCGGCGAAGCCCGCCGTCGCCGGGCCGACGACCGCCTCGGGTTCGCCGGCCCCGAGCCCGCGCAGCCGGCCGGGGACGAGACCGAGAGCAGCGGCGACCCCGCCGACATCGGCCACCTCGCCGAGGAAGCGCAGGGTGACGTGCCACTGTTCCGGCGGCGCCCACCGCACGCCCGGGTGCTCGGGCCGCGGCACACGCTCGAGGGCAGCGACGACGTGCCGCGGGGGCGCCACGGCCACGAACAGCCGCATCACCCGCGAGCCCCCGCGTGAGCGGCGCCGGCACCCGGACGAGCCGGGCCGCGGCAGTGCCGCTCGGCGGGCGCTGCGCCCGGCGGTGTGCCGGTCACGCCGGTCAGCCGTACCGGAAGGCCAGGGCGTTGGACGTGCCGGCAGTGGTCGTCACCGTCACCGGCACGGTCCCGGCCGGGACGCCGCCCGCCGTGCCGGTGGCGGCCGGCGCCGCAGCCGGGACGGTGGCCACGCAGGTCGACGGCTCCGGGCAGCGCGTGGGGGCGACGACCCCGCCGAAGCGGACGAGGATGGTGCCGTCGGCGCTGAGGAAACCCCCGCCGGTGATCGTGACGCTGTCGCCGGGGGCCCCGGAGGACGGGGCCAGCGCCGTCACCACGGGAGGAGCGCCCGCGGCGGGTGCCCCGGGCGCGGACGACGCCGAGGAGCCGGGCGCTGACGGCACGGTGGACGCAGGAGCGGGGGGCGCCTGCGAGGAGGACCCGGCTGGCGAGGCGCCAGCCGAGGACGACGTGGCCGACGAGGCGGCCCGCCCGGCCGACGGCGCCGTCGCGTGCCCGCCGGAGCCGAGGCCACCGGCGCTGCCCGCTGCGCCCGCGTTCGGCACCGTTGCCGGCGCTGACCCCGTGCGGCGCCCGGCCGCCGACTGCGCGGGCGAGCCGTGCCGGGCACCGGCGACGGCGACGGCCACACCGGCGACGACAAGCGCCATGCCGGCCAGGCCCACGGTCACCACGTGGCGGGGCGCAACGGCCCTGCGCTCCGCACGCTCCGCAGGCGGCAGGGTCAGGGGCAGGACGCCTCGGGACCCCTCCGCACCGGCCGGCGGTGTCGCGGGAGCGGGACCGGCCGCCGGGCGGGCATCCGACCCGACCGACACCCCCGACCCGGCACGGGCATCCGACCCGACCGGCACCCCCGACCCGGCACGGGCATCCGACCCGACCGGCACCCCCGACCCGGCACGGGCATCCGACCCGACCGGCACCCCCGACCCGGCACGGACGCCCGGTCCGGTGGGCGCGTCGGGCTCGGGCCGTGCCCGTGGACCCGGGTGTGCGTCGGGCCCCGGGTCCGCGGCCCGACCCGGGTGTGCGTCGGGCCCCGGGCGTCCGGCGCGGTCCGGGTGCCCAGGCGGCCGAGAGGCGGCACCGCCGGCAGGCCCGGACCGCCGGCGGGCGGCTGCCAGCGC
>JAJZYI010000226.1 GCA_021798135.1 Actinomycetes bacterium
CGGGTGGCCACGGCCACGGCCACGGCCGCGGCGCGCCCGGCGGCGCGCCGGGCCCGCTCGGGCACGAGGAGGGGCGGCCCAACCGGTTCATGGTGCCGGGCAGCCGCACCCGGGTCGTCGGCGTGTCGTCCGGCAAGGGCGGCGTGGGCAAGTCGTCGGTGACGGTGAACCTGGCGGTGGCGCTCGCCGCGCGCGGCCACGACGTCGGGTTGCTCGACGCGGACGTCTACGGCTTCTCCGTCCCGAAGATGCTGGGCGTCGAGCGGCCGCCTACCCAGCTCGACTCGCTGCTGGTGCCGCCGGTCGTGCACGGCGTCCGGTGCCTGTCCATCGGGTTCTTCGTCGACGACGACCAGCCGGTGGTGTGGCGCGGGCCGATGCTGCACAAGGCGCTCGAGCAGTTCCTGGTGGACGCCTACTGGGGAGAGCCCGACTACCTGCTGATCGACATGCCGCCGGGCACGGGCGACGTGGCACTGTCGCTCGGCCAGTACCTGCCCAGGGCGGAGATCCTGGTGGTCACCACGCCGCAGCCCGCCGCCCAGCGGGTGGCCCAGCGCTCGGCGATCGCGGCGCGGAGCCTCAAGCTCGCCGTGCGCGGCGTGATCGAGAACCTGTCGTGGTTCACCGGCGACGACGGCAGGCGCTACGAGCTGTTCGGCGCCGGCGGGGGGCAGGCGCTGGCGGACGACCTCGGCGTCCCGCTGCTGGGGCAGGTCCCGCTGGTGCCTGCCCTGCGCGAGGGCGGTGACGTCGGCGTGCCCGTCCGGGTGTCCGACCCCGAGGGCGAGGCGGCGCGGGCGTTCGACGCGCTGGCCGACGCCATCGCGTCGATGGGCGCGGCCCGCCGCTACCGCCGGGAGCTCCAGGTCAGGCCCTGACCTGCTGGGCGGCGCCGCGCCCGGCGAGGCCGATGGCGCCCGCCCGTTGCCGCCGAATTCGTTGCAACCACGAGGCCCGGGGCGTATAACGGTTCTACGAGGTTCCGGAACCGAGCCAACGGAAGTCTTCTTCGAACGAGGAGGTTTCGCCTTGGTTCGCAACGTCTTCGAGCGCTCGCCGCCTGGGTGATGCTGCCCACCGTCGCCTGAGCGCCGGCTGGTGCTCAGGCCCGGGGCTCGGGCCGCGGGCTGCCGCCCCGCTGGAGGACCGAGATCGAGACCAGGCTCCCCGTCAACCGTCAGTGGAGGACGTGTCGACGTCGAGGGGGTGACCGACCATGCCGGGGATCAGCCCCGGTGCTGCGCGAGGAGCCTTCGTCCGGCCGAGTCCCCGCACACGAGCGCGGGGAGCCGAGACCCGTGGCGGCCCGAGGACCCGGACAGCCGCACGACATACCATCCGAACGACACGACTACCCGAACGACACGTTCGACCGACCGGTGCGGGGCCCTGCGGGGCCCCGCACCGCGTCCGGGGGGCGCCGCGAGGACGGGCGCCTCACACCACGATCCTCTCCGTGTAGCGCAGCACGATCGTGGTGTGCGCCGTCAGGTTGATCGAGCCTCCCGGCAGCACGCGGGTGCCGGGCCGTGCCGTGTTGAGCAGCTCTTCCCAGCGGCCCGGCGCGTCGAGCTTCGGGAACGTGTAGGGCACCGACCGGGTCCCGCCGTTGAGCAGCAGCAGCAGGGTGTCGCCGAAGGCGCGCCGGCCCCGCTCGTCGAGCTCGTCGGCGGCCCGCCCGAGGACGAGCATGCCGATGGCGCTCGTCCGCGGGTTGTTCCAGTCCTGCTCGGTCATCTCGGTGCCGTCGTGCCGGACCCAGGTGACGTCCTTCAGCCCGCTCGGGCCGTGGGGGGCTCCGGTGAAGAAGTCCCGGCGCCGCAGCACCGGGTTGGTGGCGACGATGCGGGAGAGCTCGCGGGTGAACTGCACCAGGTCCCGCTGGGAGTCGTCCAGGTCCCAGTCGAACCAGCTGATCTCGTTGTCCTGGCAGTAGGCGTTGTTGTTGCCCTGCTGGGTCCGCCCGAGCTCGTCGCCTCCGAGCAGCATGCGCACGCCCTGGGAGAAGAACAGCGTGGCGAGCAGGTTGCGGCTCATCCGCGCGCGCAGGCGCTGGATCCGGACCGACGGGGTCTCGCCCTCGGCGCCCCAGTTGCGGCTGTGGTTCTCGGGTGCGCCGTCGCGGTTGTCCTCGCCGTTGGCCTCGTTGTGGCGGTGCTCGTAGCTGACGAGGTCGCGCAGCGTGAAGCCGTCGTGGCAGGTGACGAAGTTGACGCTGGCGTAGGTCCGGCGCCCGCTGGGGGCGTAGACGTCGCTGGACCCGGCGAGCCGCGACGCCAGCTCGGGCACCTGGCCCGGGTCACCGCGCCAGAACCGCCGCACGCAGTCCCGGTAGGCGCCGTTCCACTCGGCCCAGCCCATGGGGAACCGCCCGAGCTGGTAGCCGTCGGGCCCGACGTCCCACGGCTCGGCGATCAGCTTCACCTGGGAGAGCACCGGGTCCTGCTGCACGACCTCGAAGAAGGCGCTGCGCCGGCCGCCTTCGAGGCCGCGGATCAGCACCGGCGCCAGGTCGAAGCGGAACCCGTCGACGTGCATGTCGGTCACCCAGTACCGGAGGCTGTCCATGATGAGCGCCATGGTCCTGGGGTGCACGAGGTTCATGCTGTTCCCCGTACCGGTGAAGTCCACGTAGCGCGAGGGGTCCTCGGGGTCGAGCCGGTAGTACACGGCGTTGTCGATGCCCCGCAGCGACAGCGTCGGCCCGAGGTGGCTGCCCTCGCCGGTGTGGTTGTAGACGACGTCGAGGATGACCTCGATGCCGGCGCGGTGCAGCGAGCGGACCATCGACTTGAACTCCCGCACCTGCTGCCCCATGCCACCCGTCGCGTACCCGGTGTGCGGAGCGAAGAACCCGATGGAGTTGTAGCCCCAGTAGTTGGTGAGGCCGCGGTCGACCAGGCTCCGGTCCTGCACGTAGTGGTGGACCGGCATCAGCTCCAGCGCGGTGACGCCCAGCGACACCAGGTGGTCGATCACCGCGTCGGACGACAGGCCGAGGTACGTGCCGCGCAGGTGCTCGGGCACCCCGGGGTGGCGCATGGTCATGCCGCGCACGTGCGTCTCGTAGATCACGCTGCGGTTCCAGGGCGTGCGCGGTGCACGGTCGTCCCCCCACGTGAACGCCGGGTCGACGACCACGCACTTGGGCATGTACCCGGCGGAGTCGCGCTGGTCGCGGGACCGGTCACCGCCGGGGTCGCCGATGGTGTAGCCGAACAGCTCGTCGCTCCACGAGATCGAGCCGGTGACCGCCCGGGCGTAGGGGTCCAGCAGCAACTTGGCCGGGTTGAAGCGGTGGCCGTGCTCGGGCTCGTAGGGGCCGTCGACGCGGTAGCCGTAGAGCTGGCCGGGCTGCGCGTCGGGGAGGTAGCAGTGCCAGAAGCGGTCCGTCGCCGAGGACATCGTGACGGTCCTGCTCGGCGCGGCGTCGGACGGCTCGTCGAACAGGCAGAGCTCGACCCCGGTGGCGTGCTGCGAGAAGAGCGAGAAGTTCACGCCCTCGCCGTCCCAGGTGGCGCCGAGCGGGTGTGGGCTGCCGGGCCAGACGCGCACGGTTCAGGCAGCTCCGCCCGAGGCGGGGGCCCGCTCGGCGGTGCCGGCGCCTGCGGTGACGGAGGGCTGGTCCTCGCCGGCGACGGCGTCGAGCACGGCGAACCCCCATGGCGCCAGCACCACGGCCCCCGCCCGCGGCGTGCCGCTGCCGTGGCCGTCACCGGGGTGGGAGGCGAGCAGGCGCCAACGTGACCCGCTGCCGGGCGGGCTGGCGGTCGGGGGCGGGCCGGCGGTCACCGGGCGGTCGCCGGCATTGGCCAGCAGGACCAGGCGGGCGCCGTGCGCCTCGGCGGCGGGCGCGTGGCGGACCATGGTGAGGACCGCGCCGTCGGCCGTCGCCGTGGTGGCGGCGCCCGGCGCCAGGGCGGGGTGCTCCCGCCGCAGGCGCAGGAGCTGGCGGTAGCGCTCGCGCAGCTCGTTCGGCTGGTCCCCCCACCGCTCGGCGTGCAGGTTGGCCGCGGCGAACGTGGCCGGGTCGGCCGGGTCGAGCGGCTCGGAGCCCAGCAGCTCGCCCAGCTCGGCGGCCCGCCCGCGCCTGACCGCCTGCACGAGCTCGGCGTCGCCGTGGTCCACCACGTAGGGGAAGGGCACGGTCGAACCGTACTCCTCGCCCATGAAGAGCAGGGGCGTGCCCGGACCGAGCAGCACCACCGCCGCAGCCAGGTGCAGCGCCGCCGGCGGCACCGCGCCGGCCAGGCGGCCCGCGCCCGGCCGGTTGCCGACCTGGTCGTGGTTCTGGTCGTAGACGACGAGCTGTGCCGGGCGAACGCCGTCGGGGGCTGCGCCGTGGCGCCGTCCCCGGGCTCGGCAGAACTGACCCTGGAACACCCAGCCCTCGGACAGGGCCGTGGCGAGCTGCCCGAGCGAGCCGAAATCACGTGCGCGACCGCGGCGCTCGCCGGTGAGGACGGCGCGCAGCGCATCGTGGAAGTCGTCGTTCCACTGCCCGTGGATGCCGATGCCGCCGGCGGCCCGGTCGCGCACCAGGCGGGGGTCGTTGTCGGGGGTCTCGGCGATCAGCAGCAGGCGCCGCCCCAGCCGGTCGGCCAGGGCGTCGGTGGCCTCGGCCAGTTCCAGCAGGAAGGGCCGGGCGGTCGGGTCGACGATGCCGTGGACGGCGTCGAGCCGCAGCGCGTCGACGTGGAAGTCGGCGAACCACATGAGGGCGTTGGTGACGAGGTAGCGGCGCACCTCGTCGGATCCCCAGCCGTCCAGGTTCATGGCCGGTCCCCACGGCGTGGCGTAGCGGTCGGTCACGTACGGGCCGAACTGCGGCAGCACGTTGCCCTCGGGGCCGAGGTGGTTGTAGACGACGTCGAGGGCCACCGCCATGCCGCGGCGGTGACAGGCGGCCACCAGGCGCTGCAGCGCCCGGGGCCCGCCGTAGCTGTCCTGGACGGCGAACGGGAAGACGCCGTCGTACCCCCAGTTGCGCGTCCCGGGGAACTGCGCCACGGGCATGATCTCCACGGTGGTGACGCCCAGCTCGGCCAGGTGGTCGAGGGCGCCGGCCGCCGCGTCGAAGGTGCCAGGGCCGGTGAGGGCGCCGACGTGCAGCTCGTACAGCACGCTGCGCTCCAGCGGCGGGCCGCAGAAGCCGCCGTCGTCCCACGCCCGGGCCGGGTCGAACAGTGCGGAGGGCCCGTGGACGCCGCCGGGCTGCCACCGTGACGCCGGGTCGGCCAGCGGCGGGCCGCCGTCGAGCGACAGGCGGTAGCGCGTGCCCTCGGGCAGGTCGACGAGCTCCCCGACGTGGTAGCCGCCGACACCTCCCGCTCCGGTGTCGCCGGCACCCGGGGTCGGCGCGACCTGCGGGTGCAGGGCCACCCGCCGGCCGTCGTGCAGCACGACCGCCACCGACCGGGCCGCCGGCGCCCACACCTCCATCCGCCACCGCCCGTCGCCGAGAGCGGTTGCTCCCGGCGCCGGGGCGCCGACCCAGCGGGCGCCGCTCACCGCGACGAGCGCCCGCGCCGGTCG
This sequence comes from Actinomycetes bacterium, assembly GCA_021798135.1. Lineage (GTDB taxonomy): Bacteria > Actinomycetota > Acidimicrobiia > Acidimicrobiales > UBA8190 > JAJZYI01. The sequence continues at coordinate 5,539 of JAJZYI010000226.1, forward strand.
CGCTCGCGGTCGCCGGACTGGCTGCCGCCGGGAGCCGGCTGGTCGGGAGCCGGCT
>JAJZYI010000227.1 GCA_021798135.1 Actinomycetes bacterium
CGACCGGCCCCGCCTGACCCGCCGCGCCGGGCCGCTGCTGCAGCCCCGAGCCCCCTGCTGCGTCCCCGGGCCGGGTGCCCCTGCTCCGCGTCGGGTCGGGTCCCACGCCATCCGCCCATGCCCGCCGACCTGGTCCCCCGGTACGCTCGCGGCACGGCGGGTCCCACACAGGAGGGTGCCATGGCCGGACCGCCCGGACGCGACGACCTGACCCGCTGGCGCGACGAGCTTCGCGGCAACTGGGCGACGATGACGCCGAACCTCGAGCGCGTGCTCCGGTGCCGCGCCGGGGACGAGCGGGCCGACGCCATGCTCCCGTGGGTCCGCGCCTTCGGGGCGACCATGGCGTCGCTGGTCGAGCCGGCCGTGGCGGAGGTGGAGAGGAACCGCTGGCTGCCGGCGTCGGCGCCGTACGACGGCGTCGGCACGGCGACGGCACACGTGGCGTTCCATCCCGACCACCTCCTCGCCGGCCGGGCGGTCTGGGCCTCGGGCCTGGTGGCGGCGGCGGCCGGGCTGCCCGGGCCGGGTGGCGCGCCGGGCGTGGCCGGTCTGCCCTCCGGCGGCGCCGGCCACGTGCCTGCCGGCGTCGCCCCCGGCGGGCACGGGCTGTTCGAGGCCGCGGCGCTCTTCTACCTCCTGTCACATGCCGGCGAGGGCGGCCACGCGTGCCCGGCGGTGTGCACGGTGGGCCTGGCCCGCGCCCTGGCGCACCGGGGCTCCGGGGACCTGCGCGATCGCTACCTCCCCAAGCTCCTCGACACCGACTACGACCGGGCGTGGCGCGGCTCGCAGTTCCTGACCGAGGTCCAGGGCGGTTCCGACGTGGGAGCCAACACCACCGTGGCGGAGCCCGACCCCGACCGTCCCGGCGCCTACCGGCTCACCGGCGAGAAGTGGTTCTGCTCGGTGGCCGACGCCCAGGTCTTCGCCGTCACCGCCCGCCCGGCGGGGGCCGGGCCGGGGACCGCCGGCCTCGGCTGCTTCCTGGTGCCGCGCACCGTCGACGGGTCCGCACCGAACGGCTTCCGCATCCGCCGCCTGAAGGACAAGCTCGGCACCCGAGCGCTCGCCTCGGCCGAGATCGACTTCGACGGGGCGCTCGGCTGGCCCATCGGCCCCGTCGACGACGGGTTCCACGTGGCCGTCGGCGAGCTGCTGAACACCTCGCGCTGGATGAACGCGCTCGGCTCCACCGGGATCATGCGCCGGGCCGTCCTGGAGGCGACGGCGTTCGCCCGCCACCGGCAGGCGTTCGGGTCGCCCATCGGCGCGTTCCCCATCGTCCGCGAGCAGCTGGCCGTCATGAAGGCCGAGGAGGAGGCAGCGCTGTCGTCCACCATGCTCCTGACCGGTCTGGTGGAGCGGATCGACGCCGACGACGCCACCGACGAGGAACGGGCGGTGCACCGGTTCCTCGTGAACGCCAACAAGTACGTGACGTCGATCGCCGCGACCGACGTGGTGCATCGCGGCATCGAGGTCCTCGGAGGCAACGGCACCATCGAGGACTTCTCGCCGATGCCCCGGCTCTACCGGGACGCCATCGTCTTCGAGAGCTGGGAGGGGACCCACAACGTGCTGTGCGCGCAGGTCCGGCGCGACTGCGCTCGGCTCGGCCTGATCGGCCCGGTCGCGGCGCTCGCCCGCCGGGAGCTGGCCCGTGCCGGCGAGGCGGCCGGAGCGGACGGCGCCGCCGTCCGCGACGCCGTCGCCCGGGCCGAGCACCGCATCGCCGCCGACGTCGGCGAAGCCCGGTCGCCGGGCGCGGCCGCCGCCGGCGCTGGGCACTTCCGCCGCAACCTCGACCTCGTGACCCGCGCCCTGCAGGCGGCCTCCCTGCTGGCTGAGGCGGCGGCGGCCGGCTCCGCCGCTGTCGCCGACGAGAAGTCGGCCGTCGCCGCGCTGATCGTGCGGCGCCACCTCGTCCCCGGCCACGACCCCCAGGACGACCCCGAGTGGCCCGCCCTCGTCGAGCGGTCGCTGGCCGGGAGCGCCGGCTGACCCGGCCGAGGGCTGGCGGCGCCCGACCGGGCGCCGCCAGCGCCGTCAGGGCACGGTGGCCTGGACCGTCCAGGTGGCGCCGCCGTCCGTCGTAGCGGCGATCTCGCCCTCCGTGCCGGCGGGCCCCGACGAGCCCGAGGGCACGACCGACCCGACGACCCATCCGGTCGAGGGGCTCACGAAGGCGAGCCCGGTCGGTGCCGCCATCGCCGTGGGCCGGCCGACGCCGGTCAGGGCCCTGCCGGTCGCCGACAGCACCTCCACGCCGGCCATGGGCGGGGGCAGGGCCGGCGTGGAGCCGGCGACCGCCGCGAGCCCCCCGCCGATCACCGACACGACGCCGGGGTAGCTGCCCGGTGCCGGCGCCTGGCCGGTGGCGGGAACGCCGTACATGGCCTGGGCGACCATGCGGAAGTGCTGGCCGTCGGTGCTGGCGAACACCGCCCAGGGCGAGGTGCCGGCCGCCCCTTGACCGGTCGCCGACACCGCCCAGACGTCGGCGGGCGCGCCGCAGCCGACGGTCTCGACCGGGGTGACCGTCCCCGAGGCCACGGATCCGGCCATGGCGTCGAGCACCTCGCTCCAGTGGGCGCCTGCGTCGGTCGACCGGTAGACGCGGCCGGCCGCGCCGAGCCAGCCGAGGTGGCCGTCGACGAAGCACACGCTCTGGGCCGCCACCGGAGCGCCCGGCACCTCCACCCAGTGCCGGCCCCCGTCGGAGGTGCGCACCAGGACGCCGCCGGTCTGGGGCGCCACCGGCACGTTGCCCTGCGCCGGGAACGTGCCGGTGCTCCCGGCCGCCACCCCCCACCCCTGGACCGGCGACACGAAGTGCACGCTGCGGAGGCTGCCCGCGGCCGGCTCGCCCAGGCGCTGCCAGCACCGGCCGCCGTCGGTCGTGCCGAGCAGCTGCCCGGACCCGACGGCCCAGCCGGTGGTCGCCGACACGAAGTCGAGCCCGCCGAGCCGGAGGTCGCCGGTCAGCTGGTGCTGCCAGTGGGCGCCGCCGTCGGTCGTGGCCAGGATGGCGCCGGTGCCGACGGCCCAGCCCCGCCGGGCCCCGACGAACTGGACGTCGGCCAGCGCCGGGCCGCCCGGAGCCGGTGCGCCGGACGACACCAGGCACGAGGCGGTCGACGCCCCCGCGCTGCTGGTCCCGGTGCCGCCGCCACCTGCGGCGCCGCTCCCGGACGCCGGGGTCGACGCCGCAGGTGCCCCGCCGGACCCGCCGGTCGTGGCCGTCGACGCGGCCCGCCCGCAGGCTCCGAGGGCGAGGCCGGCGGCCAGGGCGAGCGCCGAGCGGCCGGCCGCCCGAGCGCGCAGCGCCCCGGGGAGGCGTCGTCGAGCGGGGCTGGGGAGGGTGGACGTCATCACCACGGTGACGGCTGGCGGCGCCCGTCGGTTCCCTGTGCGGCGCGCCCGTCGGGCGCTGCCGACGCCCCGGACGCACCAGGATCGTGTCGCGGCGAGGCACTGGACAGGCGGCCGCGAGGATCCGTAGAGTTACTGACGTTCCGGTAAGTTGCGCGGAGCGTGGGTTTCGCGTGGAAGCCGGGGGGAGACACAGGGGGGAACCCATGCAACGTGACCTGGACGGTCGGCGCAGCCGCGCCGACGAGCTCGGCGGCCTGGCAGGCCGCACCGGCCGGCGAGGCCGGCGCCGGATGGTGCTCGCCGCTTCGATGGCGGCGCCGATGCTGCTGCTGGCTGCGTGCACCACCACGGGCAGTGGCGGAGGTAGCGGGTCCTCGGGCGCCAGCCCGTACGCGCCCGCCACGGAGGGCAACGGGCCCAACGGCTCGTTCTACGACATCCCGAGCGCGCCGACGGGGGCCCTGCCGGGCCAGCTGCTCTACTACGTGCCCGCGAACTCCAGCCAGATCTCCAACGCCAACGGCTGGACGGTGGCCTACGTGTCGACCGACGCGCAGGGCAAGCCGGACGTGGTGACGGGCACGGTGTTCGTGCCGACGGCGGCCTGGACCGGTTCGGGTCCCCGCCCGGTCGTCGACTACGCGGTGGGCACGCAGGGCCTCGGCCCGCAGTGCGCGCCCTCCCAGCAGTTCCAGACCGGCCTCGAGTACGAGGACCCGGACATCAGCGCCGCCATCGCCAAGGGCTACGCGGTCGTCGTCACCGACTACCAGTGGGCCGGCCCGCCGAACCTCGTGCAGCCCTACGTGGTGGGCCTGTCCGAGGGCCACGCCGTGCTGGACATGGCCCGCGTCGGTGCGCAGATCCCGGGTGCCGGCCTGTCGCTGAGCGCGCCCACCGTCGTCTGGGGCTACTCGCAGGGCGGCGGCGCGGCGGCCGAGGCCGGTGAGCTGTGGAAGCAGTACGAGCCTGGCGTCAACCTGATCGGCGTGGCCGCCGGCGGCGTGCCGGGCAACCTGGTCCAGGTGGGCGAGGCGCTCAACGGGGCGCTCGGATCGGCGTTCCTCTTCGACGCCGTCGTCGGGTTCCACAGCGCCTACCCGAGCCTGCCGTTCGCCTCGCTCATCAACTCGAGCGGCACGGCCATGATGCAGAAGCTCGAGACCGAGTGCATGACGGCCCAGCTGACGAACTTCGGGTTCCAGAACATCAGCCAGTACACGCAGGGGAACCTGACCATCCAGCAGCTGCTGCAGGAGCCCGGCTGGACCTCGACGCTGAACGAGAACAGCCCCGGCCTGCCCGGTGCGAACATCCCGGTGCCCACCTTCATGTACCGGGGCGACATCGACGAGATCATCCCGACCACGGTCGAGGACGCCACCTACGCCAACATGTGCAAGACGGGCACGGTGATCCAGTCGGCGACCTATCCGGGCGAGCACCTGCTGAGCGACTTCGAGGCGGAAGGTGACGTCATGACGTTCATCGGCAACCGCCTGTCGGGCGCCACGCCGGTGAACGACTGCACCAGCAACCCGAGCAGCCTCTGACCGGGGCGGGCCCGGCCGGCAGGGGGGACCCCTGCCGGCGGTGACGGGCCGCGGGTGACGGCGACGAGAGGGGGTGGCCGGCCGCTTCGGCGGCGGGCCACCCCCTCGCCGCGTCACGGCGGGCGGGGTTGCCAGCGGCGGGCGTGCCGGCGGTGCGGGGTTGCCAGCGGCGGGCGTGCCGGCGGTGCGGGGTTGCCAGCGGCGGGCGTGCCGGCGGGCGGGGTTGGCTCCGGCGGGCGTGCAGGCGGGGACGGCGCGACGACGCGCGAGGAGCCTGCGGCGCGAGCATGCAGGAGCGGGTGCCACCGGGCAGGCGGGTGGCGGCGCCCGACGGTGCCGGGTAGCCAGGGCGCGAGCAGGAGGTGGGCCATCTCGGGGAGCGGGTGGAGAGGCGGCTCGGCACGGCGGCCGGCGGCGCCGGGAGCCGAGCGGTGAGCCGCCGGCAGCGCTCGTCGGCCCTGTCGGGCCTGGCCGGCCTGACGGCGCCGGCTCGGGGCCGGCACGCAGCACCACGTCGGGCCGGGCGTCTCGGGCCCGGTGCCCGGCCGGCGCTCGGCAGGCTGGTCGGCCCAGCGCTCGGGCTGCTCGTGATCGCGGCCGGGGTGTTCGCCGGCGTGCAGGTGCTCCGGCCGGCGCCGCCGGCCGCGGTG
>JAJZYI010000005.1 GCA_021798135.1 Actinomycetes bacterium
CCGTCGGCCGCCTCGCCGACGCGGTAGCCGGACCGCTGCAGGAACATGCGGGTCGCCGTGCGGCTGCCGGCGTCGTCCTCGGCGACGAGGATCGTGTGGCTCTCCACCGGCGTCGTCATCCTCGCCTTCCACGGCCGTGCCTGCGCAACACCGACTGCTCCCTTCTGCCTCCGCCGCAGCCGGCCTCGAGGATGCGATTGGAGCGAGGCCGGCCCCGGTCGTCGCCGGTGCGCTGCAACGTGGAGGCCATCGTCACACGGTCGGCGTCCTCGCCGGCCATCTTGACCCGTACGTCGTACCTTACGGCATTTCCGAGCGAAACCCCGGGAGCCGGCCGGCGCCGGCCGCCGCCGGGGGCTCGGGGAACGGGCCGGGCGCGGGCGCCGGATCGGGCCTGCGGTCCCCGGGGTCGGCGGCCCGGGCGGACCGCTTGGCGCGGGCGATGCGGTCGACGTGGCCGAGCAGGGCACCCACGTCGATCGGCTTGGTGAGGTAGGCGTCGACGCCCAGCCGTCGCATCCGGCGGATGCGGGTCGGCGTGGCGTCGGCGCTGACGGCGATGACCGTGACGTCGCCGAGCTCGGGATCGGCGCGCAGGTGCTGCAGGAGCTCGTGGCCCGGCAGGTCGGGGAGGTGGATGTCGAGGAGGATCAGGTCCGGGCGGTGGCGGCGGGCCAGCTCCCAGCCGAGCCGGGCCGTGCCGACGGAGGTCAGGCGGACGTCGGGGCGCCGGGCCAGCACCTGGCTCACGAGCGCGGCGCTCGACTCGTTGTCCTCGACGTGCAGCACCAGCACCTCGGTGACGGGGCCGGCACCGCCGGTCCCGGCGTCGTCGGGCGCCGCGACGCCTGCCGCTGCGCCGACGCCGGAGCGGGGTGCATCGGCCTGCGCGGCCAGCGCGCGGATCGCCTCCGCCGGGGCGCCGGCAGCGTCGTCGGCGCCCGCGGCTCCCGTGGCGCCGGGACCCGCCCCCTCGGCCTCGGCGGCGGCCAGCACGACGCGGAAGGTCGCTCCTCGACCGGGCTCGGACTCGACCTCGATGGTGCCGCCCATCAGCTCCACGAAGTGCTTCGACAGCGCGAGCCCGACGCCGGTGCCCTCGATGCCCGTGCGCTCGGCGCCGAGCCGGGCGAAGGGCACGAACAGCTCGGGCAGGCGCTCGGGCGGGATCCCGGGGCCGGTGTCGGAGACCTCGATGGTGACGCGACCGCCCTCGCGGGCCGTGTGGAGCGCGACGAGCCCATCGGCACGGTTGTACTTGACCGCGTTTGAGCCGAGGTTGATGAGCACCTGGAGCAGGCGCTGGCGGTCCGCTTCCACGAGGATGCCGGCGGTCTCCGCGGTCGCCAGCCTGATGTGGACGCTCGCCGCGTCGGCGACCGGGGCGAGCAGGGCGGCGACCTCCCGCATCACGCCGTCGACGGAGACCGGCTCCACGGAAAGATTGATGTTGCCGGTCTCGATCCGCGAGATGTCCAGGACCTCGTTGATGAGGGCCAGCAGGTGCGCGCCGGCGCGCTCGATCTGGCCGACGCAGGCGGCCTGGTCACCCTGGAGCTCGTCGAGGGCGAGGAGCTGGGCGAAGCCGAGGATGGCGTTCAGGGGCGTGCGCAGCTCGTGGCTCATCCGGGACAGGAACTCGCTCTTGGCCTCGCTCGCGGCCATGGCGGAGTCCATGGCGTCGCGCAGCGACTCCTCCAGGCGGACCCGGCCCGTCACGTCGCGCGACACGGTCACCGTGCCGATGATGCGCCCGTCGTCGGCGACGACGGGTCGTGCCCGGGTCTCGAACGTGCGCAGGTCGCGCCCGTCGGTGGTGACCGTGCTGACCACGGCCTCGGGAGCGGCTTCGCCGGTGCGGGTGCGGCGCACCAGGTCGGCGATCTCGCGCCGGCCGTCGACGGTCATGCGGCCGGTCGCCGCCGACGTGCCGTCGCTCGGGTCGGCGGCGTGCCGGCTGGACAGGACGATGGCGTCGGCCGCGTCGCGCACGACGATGCGGTCCGGTGACGCCGCCAGGATCGACTCCAGGAGGTTGCGCCGCTCGTCGGCGTCGCGTTCTGCTCGGAGCCGCTCGGTGACGTCGACGAGGTAGGCCACGACGTTGCCGTGACCGTCGTCGGCGGCGTCCGACCCGGTGACGACGGTGGTCGTGACGCGAGCCTCGCGCCAGGCTCCTCCTTCGCCGCGCCGGCGGAAGCGCAGCCGGTGCTCCCGCCGCTCGCCGTCGGTCGCTCCCGACACGGCGTCGCGCACGGCCTGGTCGATGGCGCTGACGTCGTCGGGGTGGAGCCGGTCGAGGAAGGCGCCGATGTCGGCCGTGACGTCCGTCGCCGTCACCCCGAGCATGGCTTCCACGTTGGGGCTGGCGTAGGCGAGGACGCCCCGCCGCGAGTCGTAGCGGAGCGACACCACGGGGCTCGCGGCCAGGATGTCGTCGAGGCTCTCGCGCGAGAGCTGGAGCGCCCGCTCGTGGCGCCGGAGGAGCGCGGCGGTCTCGACCAGCCTGGTCCCGAGCCGGCCCAGCTCGTCGGGCTCCTGGGGCACGTCGTCGACCGGGGCTCCCCGGGCCAGGGCGTCGGTCGCCCGCTCCAGCCGCCGGACCCGCCGCACCACCCTGCTGGTGAACAGCAGGGACAGCGCGGCGCCGCCGATCACGACGGCGCCCGCGGCGATGGCGTCGAACACGACGATGGCGGCGCCGGAGGCGTGCACGACGCCGCGCTGGTTGCCCACCAGGCGGTCCACGGTGGAGCGGATGTCGGAGATGTCGGTGGTGAGCGTGGTGTCGAGCCGGCCGATGGCGGCAGCCCGGGCCAGCACGCTCCCGGGCGTGCCCGGCTGCACCAGCTTCTGCATGTCCCCGGCGAGCGTGCTCGCGACCGCCGCGGTCCGCTCCACCGCCGGCTGCGCCGGTCCGGCCGAAGCCGCCGCGCCCTGGACGGCGACCAGCTCATGGCGGAGGCCGGCCATCTCCGAGGCGTAGTTGGCGAGCGCGGCCTGCTGGTGGTCTAGGAGGTAGGCGGCGACGTTGGCCTGGGCGTCGAGCAGGGTGCTCTGCATCCCGGTGACGTCCACCAGGGCCGCCTGCGCTCCGGCGATGCTGGTCTCGGCCCGGTCGCTCACATGGCTGTACCAGGTGGCCAGGATGACGTTGGCGAGGACGACGATGAGCGGCAGGGCGATGACGACCAGCCCCTTGGAGCGGATCGACCAGCGAAAGCCGACCCGAGTGTGTCGATCGTCACCCGCTCCGCTCATCCGAGAGACCCCAGTCCGGGCAGGACCCCGAGGACGACAGGTGCGGCACGCGTGGGAGAAGGTGCGCAGCGCACGCCGCCCGGCTCGTCGGCATCCAGGCTACGGGGCCGGGGGGAGGCTGTCGAGAAGGGTGGTGCGATCGCCCGGGGGGCGGTCGTGGCGGGGTGCGGCTCCACGGCGGGGCGACCGGCCGGTTGCCGGACGGCGGGCCGGCTCGGGCCGGCCCTAGGGCGGAGGAGCCGGGCTACGAGGCGCGCCGGCGAGCGGCGAGCCATGCCTTGCGCAGCTTGCGACGCTCCTCCTCGGAGGTGCCGCCCCAGATGCCGGACTCCTGGTTGGTGGCCAGGGCGAACTCCAGGCACGGCTCGATGGCCTCACACGAACGGCAGACGCGCTTGGCGGCCTCGATCTGGTCGATGGCCGGGCCTGTCGTCCCCACGGGGAAGAACAGGTCGGGCTCCGTGTGCCGGCAGGCGGCGAGCTTCCGCCAGTCGTCAGCGTCCCACTCCACGGACCTGTTCCACATGAGGGCCACGATGCGCCTCCTCCGATCTCAGCTTCGTGCGCACGGCACGGCCGATTGTGACTCACTTCACAAGACTGGCCACGTCGGTTGACCGTCTGGTCGAGTCGGCTACGTGAATGTACTCCCGAGCGCAGGTTCGCGCAAGGATTTTCCTGCTCCGGTCAACCGTCGGGCGGCAGACCAATGGCAGGGGGGCACTGAGGGCGTGTGTCCTACCACGCTGTGCGGGGTCGTGCGGGGTCGTGCGGGGTCGTGGTCGCGTGGGGGCGAGCGCGGGCCCTGGGGCTTCCGCCGGGCGCGCACGGCCGTCGCCGCCGGGCCAAGATGCCGGGGTGGGACGAGCAGCCGTGCCGGGTTCCTTCTTCGTCCTCGCGCACCGGGGTGGCTGCCACGGGCCCGGCGCCGGGGCACCGGCCCGCGAGAACACCGTGGAGGCGTTCCGGCTGGCCCGGCTGGCCGGCGCCGACGGGGTCGAGCTCGACGTCCGGCGCGCGGCCGACGGCGAGCTGGTGGTGGTGCACGACGCCGCCCTCCCGGGATGGGGCCCGGTGCACGCGACGCCGGGCGATCGCTTGCCGACGTGGGTGCCGTCGCTGGCCGCGGCCCTCGACGCGTGCGGCGACGCCGTCGTGGACATCGAGATCAAGAACGCGCCAACCGAGGAGGGCTTCGACCCGGACCAGACGGTCGCCGGCGATGTCGTGTCACTGCTCGCGGAGCGGGCGGCGCGTGCTGACCTCTGGCACGCTGGGGACGGACGCGCCCCTGAAGGCCGGGACGGCGGCGGCAGGGATGGTGGCGGCCGGGACGGCGGCGGCCGGGATGGCGGCGGCAGGGATGGTGGCGGCCGGGATGGCGGCGGCCGGCCCCCGCGCCAGCACTGGCTGGTGACGTCGTTCTGGCCGGACACGCTCCAGGCGGTCGCTGCTGCGGCTGCGGCAGCGACGGCTGCGGAGCGCCGGGACGGGACGGCAGGCGGGCTGGCCGCGCACCTCGACCTGGGCCTGCTGGTGCACCCCTCGCTCGACGCCGCGGAGCTCCTCGACCGTGCCGCGGGGCTCGGGTGCGCTGTCCTGCTCCCGCACTGCAGCCGCACCGACAGCGGTCTGGTGCGGCGTGCAACCGAGGCCGGGCTCGCGGTGGTGGCGTGGACCGCCGGGGACGCGGCCGAGGTCCGGGCTGCAGCCGGGGCCGGAGCGCTCGGGGTCGTCGCCGACGACGTCGCCGCCGCGGTGCGGGTCCGCGACGGCGGGCCCCGGCACGCCGGGCGCCACCACGGGTCGTGAGGAATGCCTGCTCAGAGCCTGTCCCGACCGGAAGGGCGGCGCCGATTGGTGAGGTGGGCCCCGAGTCGGGAACAATCGCGACCATGAACGTCGTCGTCTGTGTGAAGCAGATCCCCGACCCGGCCGCGCCGGCCGCGTTGGACCCCCAGTCCCACGCTCTCGTCCGCGAGGGCAAGCTCATCCTCGACGACTCCGACGCGTACGGGGTGGAGATGGGGCTGCAGCTGGCGGACGAAGGGGGAGAGGTCACCCTGGTGTCGATGGCGCCCAACGGCGAGGTGTCCGGGATCCGCACCGGCCTGGCCATGGGTGCCGCCAAGGCGATCCTCGTGAGCGACCCCGCCCTCGCCGGCTCCGACGCCCTGTCGACGGCCAAGGTGCTGGCCAAGGCCATCGAGCGGGCGCAGCCGGACCTGGTGATCGCCGCCACGGAGTCGACCGACGGCTACACCGGCACGACGCCGGTGCAGCTCGCCGAGCTCCTGGGCATGCCGTCGGTCACCTTCGCGAAGAAGATCGCCGTGGCCGGCGGCAGCGTGAAGGTCGAGCGCCAGACCGAGGCCGGGTACGACGAGGTCGAGTGCCCGATGCCGTGCGTGGTCACCGTGACCGCCGGCGTCGTCGAGCCGCGCTACCCGTCCTTCAAGGGGATCATGGCCGCCAAGTCGAAGCCCGTCGACCAGCTCACGGTCGCCGACCTGGGCCTCGACGCGTCCTCGGTCGGCTGGGCGGGCGCTCGCCAGGAGATCACCGAGGTGGCCGCCGCCGAGGAGCGGGCCGCGGGCGAGATCGTCGTCGACGAGGGCGACGCGCACGAGCGGGTCGTCGCCTTCCTGGAGCAGCTGAAGCTGGTCTGAGCGGGCCGGCAGCCCGGGCCCGGTCTGGGGCCGGGTGGCGGCGCCAACGGCTCGGCCGGCGCCGAACGGCAGGACGAGGAACGACAAGGGGAACGGGGCGGCGGCGAGCGCTGCGCCCCGCCGGACACGGAGCTGAGGGATGGCGATCGACAAGGTTTGGGTGCTCGCGGAGGCTGCCGACGGCAGCCCGGTGTCGACCACGCTGGAGCTGCTGACGAAGGCCCGCGCCATCGCGGGCACCGTCGAGGCGGTGACGTGGGGCGGAGACGCCGCTGCGGTCGCCGGCGCGCTCGGCGACCACGGGGCGACCACCGTGTACGACGTCGGCGACCTGGGCGGCAAGCTGCCGGGACCGGTCGTGGCGGCGGCGGTGGCCGAGCTCGTCCGCTCGGGCAACCGGCCCGACGCCATCCTGGTGCCCACCACCTACGACGGCCGGGACATCGCCGGCCGCCTGTCGGCCAAGCTGGACCTCCCGGTGCTGACGAACGTCGTCGGCCTGGAGGTCGACGGGGGCGAGCTGCGGTCGCAGCACGCGGTGTTCGGCGGCACCCAGGTCGTGACCGCCCGCTTCACGGGCGACGGCCCCGGCATCTTCGTGGTGCGGGCCAAGTCGTTCGCCGCCGAGGCGTCGGGCGGCGGCGCCCCCCAGGTGCAGGCCGTTCCCGCCCCTGACCTCGGGGTCTCGGGCGCCGCGACGATCGTGCAGCGCCACGCCGAGGAGCGCAGCGGGCCGAAGCTTGACGAGGCCGACGTGGTCGTGTCGGGGGGCCGTGGCCTCGGTGGCGCCGAGCACTACGCCATGGTCGAGGAGCTGGCCAAGCTGCTCAACGGCGCGCCGGGCGCGAGCCGGGCCATCGTGGATGCCGGCTGGGTGCCCTACTCGCACCAGGTGGGCCAGACGGGCAAGACGGTGAAGCCGACCGTCTACATCGCCTGCGGCATCTCGGGCGCCACCCAGCACCTGGTCGGGATGAAGGGCTCCAAGAACATCATCGCCATCAACAAGGACCAGGAGGCACCGATCTTCTCGGTGGCCGACCTGGGGGTCGTCGGCGACGTGCACAAGGTGCTCCCCAAGCTCATCGAGGCGCTGAAGGCACGCGGCTGAGCCCGTGGCCGGCGAGGGAGCCGGCCCGGCCGGGCCTGCGGTGACCCGGCTCGGCCGGACCCGCCACCTCTGGGTGCTGCGCCACGCTCACGCGGCGGGCGGCTCGCCCACCGGTGACCATGGTCGGCCGCTGGCCGACGCCGGTCGGCGCGAGGTGGCCGCGCTCGGCCAGCCGGGCGGAGCGCTGGCCCGAGCGCTGGCGGCCGGTGGCGCCCGGCCGGAGCTGGTGGCGACGTCGAGCGCGGCGCGGGCCCTGGCGACGGCCGAGGCGGCCGCGGCCGGCCTCGGCCTCGGCCCGCCCCGGGTCGAGCCGAGCTTCTACCAGGCGGACGCCGACGACCTGGTGACGTGGCTCGCCACGATGACCGACGACGTCTCGTCGGTGATGGTCGTCGGGCACAACCCGGCAGTCCACGGGCTGCTCTCCGTGCTGGCTGCGCCGCCCGGAGCGCCCTCCGCCGAGCCCGCTGCCGCCGGCGGCGGGGCAGGTGGGCCCGTCGTGCCGGCGAGCTTCCCGCCGGCATCCCTCGCCGTGGTGGTCCTCGACGTGGAGCGCTGGCGAGCCGTCGCTCCGGGTACGGGACGCCTGCTCTTCGTCGCCGTCCCCTGACCCCGTCCCGGCCAGCGACCAGCCGTCGGCCGCGCCGCCCGCACCGGGCGGAACCGGCGTCGTCCGGTCGGACGGGCGCTGGGCGACAGCGGCAGTCGGACCGGCTGCCGGGGGGACGGCGCGCGGCACGGGCGGCGAGGGAGGACGGCCGGTCGCACGGGCGGCGAGGGAGGACGGCCGGTCACACGAGCGGCCAGGGATAGTGGTGCCGCCGCCCGTCAGGCCCGGGTAGCCGGCCGGCGGCGAGCAGCCGGCGGGCACGCCGGCGCAGGGCGTCGAGCTCCGGTGGGTCGAGCAGCTCGGCGAGGGCGTCGAACCGCTCCGGCTCGCCGTCCGCCAGCGTCCGCAGCGGCCCGACGACCTGCTCGGGCAGCGGGTCGCCGGCGAACTCCCAGACGACGGTGCGCAGCTTGGGCTCCTCGTGGAAGCTGAGCCCGTTGTCGATCGCCCAGACCGACCCGTCGACGTCGAGCAGCACGTGACCGCCCTTGCGGTCGGCGTTGTTGGCCACGACGTCGAACGCCGCGAGGACGCGCAGGCGGTCGTGGTGAGCGGGATCCTCCAGGATCGTGAAGTAGTGCTCGGCGAAGTCGGCAGGCACCATCCGCTGCAGGGACCCCGCGCCCATCGGCGCGTCGAACCGCGTCAGGGTCTCGGGCACGATGCCGAGGCCCAGCAGCTCCGACAGCGCGTAGGCGGCCACCTCCCGGCGGTGGATCCCGGCCGGGAAGTCCCACAGGGGACGCTCGCCGCGCTCGGGCTTGTAGATCGCGGGGACCACGGCGCCGTCGAGCTGGCAGGTCACCAGGAAGGTGGCGTTGGAGCTCCACGGCATGCGCCCGAGCACCTCGACGCGACCGCTGCCGAGCACCGTCAGGCGGTGGTCGGCGCCGAGGGCCGCGCCGCGACGCGCCAGGTCGGTCAGGTCGCCGGCGGCCGGTGGCCGTTCGTCCTCGGGCACAGGTGGCCGCTCGGGTCGATGGGCCCGCCGCACAGCGGGCAGGGCGGTCGTCCCGCTTCGACCAGGGACGTGGCCCGGACGGCGAACGCCGCCGCCTGCTCCCGGGTGATGGCGAACCGGGCCATGTCGCCGTCCTCGTCGTCGCCGGCCGCCTCCTCGGCGACGAGCACGATCCGGTCGAGGGCCTCCTCGTAGCTGACGCCGAGCGTGCCGACGACCCAGTTGGGGTCGGCCGGCTCCTGCAGCTCCAGGTCGTCGGGGAGGTGCCCGGGTCGCGGCAGGTCGCGCAGCAGGCGCCCGAGGTACTCGGCGAGCACCGCGACCTGCTGCTTCTCGACCTTCAGGGTGAGGACCGTCGCGTCGCTCCGGCACTGGAGGAGGAAGGTGCGGCGGCCGACGGCGCCGTGGGCCCCCACGGTGAACCGGTCGACGTCGCCGAGGTCCAACGCGCTCACGACAGGGCCAGCTCGGCGAGCGTCGAGGTGGTGTTGACGCACAGGACGTGCGACGCGCCCGGGCCCCGGACGAGGGCCGTCACCGAGCACGGCGACACCACCAGCCGCTGGAACAGGTCGAGCGGCACGCCGGCCGCGGCAGCCACGGCCGCCTTGATCGGATCGGCGTGGGACACGCACACGAAGGCGTCGCCCAGGTGCCGGCGGGCCAGCTCGTCGATGGTGCCGACGATGCGGTGCTGCATGGCGGCGAACGACTCCCCCCCGGGGAAGGCGAAGGTGCTCGGCAGGTGCTGGACCTGGCGCCACTCGCGGCGGCGGCGCAGGGCGGCGAGCTTGGCGCCCGTCCAGTCGCCGAAGTCGCACTCGAGCAGCCCCTTCGCTACTCGCACCCGCTGCCCGAGCGCCGCCGCGATGGGCCGTGCGGTCTCGACGGCGCGCTCCAGGGGCGACGCGTACACGGCGACGGGCGGGCGCTCCAGCTCGGCGATCCGGGCGGCGGCCGCCTCGGCCTGGGCCCGCCCCTGGTCGGACAGGTGCAGGCCGGGGGCGCGCCCGGGAAGCACGGCGCCGGTGGTGGGCGTGCTGCCGTGGCGCACCAGGAGCGCGACGGCGTGCTCGGCAGGACGTCGGGGGGCCACGACGGACCATCGTACGCTGTCGCCGTGGCCGATCCGACCGGGGCAGCGCACGGCGAGGACGGAGCGGCGCGCGGCGAGGTCCGCGCCGGGCAGGGGGGCGAGGCCCGCGCCGGGCAGGGGGGCGAGGCCCGCGCCGGGCGCGGTGCGTTGGCGGTGCTGGCCGACGAGATCGCGGCCTGCCGGGCGTGCCCGCGGTTGGTCGCGCACCGCGAGGCCGTCGCCGCTGCCCGGCGCGCCGCCTTCGCCGACCAGGTGTACTGGGGCCGGCCGGTCCCCGGCTTCGGCGACCCGGCGGCAACCATCGTGCTCGTGGGCCTCGCCCCCGCCGCTCACGGAGCCAACCGGACCGGCCGCATGTTCACCGGCGACCGGTCCGGGGACTGGCTGTACGCGGCGCTGTGGCGGGCCGGGCTGGCGAGCCAGCCGTCGAGCGTGGCCGCGGGCGACGGCCTTGCGCTCGCCGGCGCGTACGTGACGGCGGTGGTGCGCTGCGCGCCGCCGGCGAACCGCCCCACGCCGCAGGAGCGCGACCGCTGCGTCCCGTTCCTGCGGCGCGAGCTGGCGCTGCTCGACCGGGCCCGGGTGGTGGTGGCGCTGGGCGGGTTCGCGTACCAGGCGGTCGCCGTCGAGCTCGGCGTCCGGCCCCGTCCCCGCTTCGGCCACGGCGTGGAGGCGCCGGCTCCCGGCGGCAAGGTCGTCGTCTGCTCCTACCACCCGAGCCAGCAGAACACGTTCACGGGGCGCCTCACCGAGCCGATGCTCGACGCCGTGCTGGCACGCGCGATCGAGCTGGCCCGCGGCCGCCGGCCCTAGCCCCGGCCGGGCGCGGCCCGGTGGCCGGGTCAGCGGTCGGCGTCGACGAGGATCTCGTAGGGGTGGCCGCGGATCTCGGCGAACCAGGCGATGCCCTCGGCCACCAGGTCGACCTCCAGGCGCAGGGGCGGTTCCCCGGGGGACGGCTCGGGCACCTCGGTCCTGAACGGCACGGTGACGGTGCCGCCCGGCTCGACAGGGGCATCGCCTGGCAGGGGGGCCCGGCCGTGGTCGTCGGCGGGCCGGTCACCGGCGCCGAGGCGCAGCCCGACGAGCACGGCGCCCTGGCCGGCGGACGAGGGCAGCCATCGGTTGCGACCGGTGTTGCGGGCCCTGCAGGTGCCCGACACGGTCGCCGTGCCGCCGTGCCGCTCGACGCGCACGTCGGTGACGGCGAGCTCGGCGGCCAGCCCGGTGGCCTCGCGGCTGTCGGGGACCTCCTGCCCTGCCCTGCGCATGGTGAACATTCGGCGGTTCTGCAGCACGCCGCGGACGTGCTGCACCTGCGCCGCCATCGACCGCGCCGTCTCCGGGTCGCGCACCATGCTGGCGGCACGCAGCAGGCGCCGCAGTCGGCCGGGAACCCGCGGCCCCGGGTCGACGGCCGGCGCCAGGAAGGCGTCGAACGCCCGCTGCGACACCCATTGCGGGGCGGGGGAGAAGACGGCGAGCGACAGCTCGGCGAACCCGCCGGCCTGGCCCCAGCGCCACACGTCCTCCACCACCAGGTCGAGCTCGGGCACGCCGTAGCGGCGCATCTCGTGCTGGGATTGGGGATCCCGCGAGTGCTGCGGGCCGGGCTCCGAGAACGCGGCGAGGCCGCCGGGCCTCAGCACCCGCCCCATCTCCGAGATGACGTCGGCGGGGTTGGGCACGTGGTGCAGCGCGTCGAAGCACACGATCCGGTCGACGCTGGCGTCGGGCAGGTCCATCGTGCGGCCGTCGAAGCGGGCGAACGTCGGTGCGGGCCGCTCGCCGAAGGGGGGCTGCTCGGCGAAGCGCCGCCGACCCAGCTCCAGCATGGCCTCGGAGACGTCCATGGCGATGACGCGGCAGCCCAGCTGCGTCAGGAAGTGGCTCGTCCAGCAGCTCCCCGCCCCGAAGTCGAGCACCGTCATCCCCGGCACCGCGTGCAGCCCGCCGAGCAGCATGCCGAAGCAGGCGAGCACGTCGGGTGCCTCGCGGAACGTCGAGCAGGGCTTGGCCAGCAGCGCCGTGGGGTCCGCCATCGACCGCACCAGGCCGTCGGCCCTGGCGGCCAGCTCCTCGACCGAGTGGCGGTCGGCCAGGGCCCGGGCGTCGATCAGGTCCGCCACGTCAGCTCCACCGACGGCGGCACCACCCAGGTGCGGCGTCGCACCGGAGCGGCGGCTGGACGAGGGCCCGGCGCGCTCCCCTGCCGGGCCCGGTCCGGGCGGTCACAATGGCGTGCATGGACGGCCATCTGATCACGATCGACGGCACGGCGCACGACGTCTCGCTGGGAGCGGTGCGCACGCTGCACGCCGAGGGTGGCCGGTTCTGGCTCGACGCCACCAACCTCGACCAGGACGAGGCCCACGCCCTGCTGGCCGGCGTGTTCGGCTTCCACCCGCTGGCAGTGGAGGACGCCGTGCACTTCGGCCAGCGGCCCAAGGTCGACGCCTACGACGACTTCGCCCTCCTGGTGGTGTTCGGCGCCACGGCCGTGGGCGCACTGGTGGAGGTGCACTGCTTCTACACCGAGCGCTTCCTCGTGACCGTGCACCGCGACCCGTGCCCGGCGCTCGACGAGCTGGCGACCCGGCTGTCGCAGGGCCGGCTGCCGGGTGCCGGTCCTGACCACGCCATGCTGCTCCACCGGGTGGTCGACACGTTGGTCGACGGCTACTTCCCCGTGCTCGAGGCCATCGACGACGACATCGACGAGCTCGAGGACGACATCCTGCGGCGGCCGACCGACGAGCAGCTGGGCGCCCTGTTCGACCTGAAGCGCTCCCTGATCGCGCTGCGCAAGGTGGTCACCCCGCAGCGAGACATGTTCGCCGGGCTGCTGAGCGGGCGCGAGGTGCTCCCCGGCATGACGCCTGACGCCGAGCGGTACTTCCGGGACCTGTACGACCACCTGATCCGGATCGGCGACCTGGTCGACAGCTACCGCGACCTGGTGAGCGGCGCGCTCGACACCCACCTGTCGACCGTGTCCAACCGCCTGAACGCCGTGATGAAGCAGCTCACGATCATCGCCACGGTCTTCCTGCCGTTGAGCTTCCTGACCGGGTTCTTCGGGCAGAACTTCGGGTGGATGGTGCGGCGCCTGGGTTCCCTGCCCGTGTTCGTCGGGCTCGGCATCGGCGCGCAGCTCGCCACCGTGGTGGCGCTGATGGTGCTGTTCCGGCACCGCGGCTGGCTGTCCGCCGACGGGACGGTCCCCGCGTCCCGGACGACGCCCACGGGGCGGCAGCCGGTGGCTCGCGAGCGCCGCTGGCGTGACGTGCGGGTGCCCGGGCGGGGCTGACGCCGCCCGGCAGGCGCCGTCAGGCCGTCGCCGGTGGCCGCAGCGGCACCACGTCGCGCCCGGGCACCACCCGGTGGTGCAGCGTCCCGATCCCTTCCACGGTGAGCTCGACCACGTCGCCCGGGGCGAGCCAGGGGTGCTCGCCACCCTGTCCCGACAGCACCAGCTCCAGCAGGCAGCCGGTGCCGACGGTGCCCGACCCGATGACGTCGCCGGGCACCACGCGGGTGCCGCGTGACGCGTAGGCGATCATCTCGCCGAACGACCAGTAGATGTCCGACAGGCGGCCTCCACCCCGGCGCTCGCCGTTGACCGAGACCGACATGGCCAGGTCGAAGCTGCGGTCGCCGGCGCGCCGGTGCGGCTCGAGCTCGTCAGGCGTGACGAGCCACGGGCCCATGGAGGTGGCGCTGTCCTTCCCCTTGGCCGGGCCCAGCTGCTGGCGCATCTCGCGGCCCTGCAGGTCGCGTGCCGACCAGTCGCACATCACGGTGTACCCGGCGATGTGCCGCTCGGCGTCGTCGGGGGCCAGGTCCGAGCCCGTGACGCCGACGACGGCTGCCACCTCGAGCTCGTAGTCCCACAGGCGGCAGCCGGGCGCCAGCGGGATGTCGTCCGTCGGGCCGTAGACAGCCGCCGGGTTGGAGAAGTAGAACACCGGCAGCTCGTACCAGTCGCGGTCCACCGTGCCGCCGCCCGTGGTGCGCCGGTGCTCCTCGAAGGCCAGGAAGTCCCGGATCGACGGCGGCACGGGCACCGGGGCGCGCAGGACCACGTCGTCCGGCGCGACGACCTCGACCGGCTCTCCGAGTGCCGCCTCCCCAGCGGCGCGCAGTGCGGCCGCCCCGTCGACCGACCCTCCGTCGCCGCGGCTGCCGTCCGGGCCGGGTGCCGCCAGCAGGTCGGCGACCGTGCCGGCACCGGGGACCCGGTGGAGCAGCCCGCCCGGGCCGAGCACGCCCACGCGGTCGTCGGCGGTGCCGGGGTGGCGGTAGGTGGCGAAGCGCACGGGGTTCCTCCGGTGGTCGTCGGCCGATGGTGGTCGCCGGCTGGCTGGTGGTGGTCGCCGGCTGGTGGTGGTTGCTGGCTGGTCGTGGTCGCCGGCTGGCCGTACAGGGCCCGTCCGTCGTCGCCGTTGCCGCCCCGCGGGCCCCCGGCTCAGGCCAGGCAGCGCAGCGGTGCGCCGCCGTTGTAGGCGACCATGTCGACCAGCGCCGTCACGACGTCGATGGGCGCGCCGGGCTCGGCGCCGTCCAGCTCGGCGTAGGCCCGGTGGAGGTTGCCGACGATCCGCTCCCTGTCGGTCAGCTCTGCGAAGGGTCCCAGGTCGCATGCACGCGCGGCGTCGAGCGGGGCCAGGCCGGCGGCACGGCCCTCCTCGGCGACGCGTCGGACGAAGCGGAGGTACTCGGCAACGGGCTCCACCTGGTCGAGCGTGCAGGGCGCGCCGTGGCCGGGGACGACCACGTCCGCGTCGAAGGCGGCCAGGCGGTCCAGCACGGCGAGGGAGCCGGTGACCGAGCCCATCAGCACGAACGGCGTGCCCCCGTTGAACACCAGGTCGCCCGTGAACAGCACCTTGTGGTCGGGGACGTACGCGACCACGTCGTTGGTGGTGTGGGCGGCCGGCCCGAGGTGGTGCAGCTCCACCTTCGTGTCGTCGACCCACACGTCGAGCCGGTCGTCGAAGGTCACGAAGGGCGGGGCCAGCTCCAGCTCCCCCCATGCCACGGGCTCCCACAGGCCGTCGGGCCGCAGGATGCCGGTGTCGGCCATGGCCTGGCGGCAACGGGTGTGCCCGACGATGGTGGCGCCGGCGAGCAGCCCGTTCCCGTTGGTGTGGTCGCCGTGGTGATGCGTGTTGACCACCGTGGTCGGCGGCCGGCCGGTGACGTGGCGCACGGTCTCGAGCAGGGCGCGGGTGCGCCGCTCGGTCGCGCACGTGTCGACGACGAGGGTCATGCGCCGGCCTCCGACGAACCCGGCGTTGTTGACCCACCAGCTGCCGTCGGGCTGCACGTAGGCGAAGATCCCGTCGGCGACCTCCTCGACCCGCGGCTGCCCGGCATCGGAGTGGTCGTGGTCGTCGTGGCTCGCAGACATGGCCGCCGTCCCCTCGGTCGGTCGGGGGCGCACGCTCGGGCGCCCGGTGCTGCCTGCCGGCGGTACCGGTGTGGCCTGGCGGTGCTCGCCGGCAGGCCCGTGCCCGCCTGCCGGTCAGGCGGGCTTCGCCGCTACCGGGATGCGGCCGGGGCCCTCGGCTGCATCCTCAGGCCAGCGGCGCCGGCTGACGCGAGCCAGGCGACGCAGCAGGGCGACCGCCTCCGGGTCGTCGTCGACGGGCCGCGTCTCGATCACGCCGTCGGCGAGGGCACCGTCCATGAGCTGACGGCCCTGCTCGGTGCGCACGATCGTGAGCGTCCAGTCGCTGAACGCCCCGATCCCCCCGGTCGCGATGTCGGCGTGCTCGGCGGCGAAGTCCGGGCAGGACTTGCAGCCCTCGCGGGTCCAGGCGTGGCCTTCCTTGAGCGGCACCTCGTGGTAGCCGCCGTCACGGGTCCAGATCTGGAACACGCCCTTGATGTTGATCTTGGTGATGTCCGCGCGCGCCAGCCCGTAGCGGGCCTCGAAGAGCTCCGGGAAGATCGCGTCGTCGAACGTCTTGGAGCACAGCAGGCCGATGGAGAGCGCCAGCCGCCGGGCCACCTTGCCGGCCTTGCGGGCGGACATCACCGCCGGCAGCGAAGCCTGGCAGCTCATGCCGACGAGCGCCAGCTTGTCGGCGCCGGCCTCGATGGCCTGGGGGTAGGCGAGGGTGTTGGCCGAGTAGGTGTAGCGGGACCCCGCCGCGGCGAGCACCTCCTCGCGGGTGCGCGCCACCGCCGGCACCGCCCGCCACGAGGTGCCGTCGCCCTCCACGCCCGACACCAGGGCGGCGTCGATCATGTCGTGCTCGAGCGCCCAGATCAGCAGGGCCGAGACGAGCCCTCCGTCCTGGCCGGCCTGGTTGACGGCCGGCTCGGCTGCTCGGGCCAGGACCGTGTCGAGGGCGATGCCGGCGACCTCGTCGACCGTGCGCTCCCGCCCGAACAGGAACGTGTCGACCTCGCTCTCCCAGGCCCGGAAGCGCGGGCAGGCCCTGGTGCACATGGTGCACCCCTTGGCCCCGTGGGTGCAGTCCTCGGGACCGCCGTCGGCCTCGACCTTCCAGGGCTTGTAGACGCCGTTGGTGTCGTCGTACTTCAGGACGTCGTGCGGGCAGGCGATGATGCACCCGGCGCACCCCGTGCAGAGGCCGGATCGCACGACCTCCTGCAGCAAGTGTGCCCAGTGCGGCTTTTCGGGCGGCATGCGGCCACGTTATCGCTGCCGCTCGCCGGCGGGCATCCCGGCGCCGGCACCGCGGAGGGGCGGAGCCGCGGGCCGGGATGGTTACCGGCCGGTCACCGCGGGCGAGCTGGTGGCCCGGGCGCCCGGCAGCGCGGCGACCGGCCCTCCCTGGCAATGCGGTGGCAGGGGGGCAGGTCCTCCCTGGCAACCCGCTGACCCGTCCCGCGGCGATAGCGTCCGCCCGTGCCCGAGCTCCCCGAGGTCGAGGTGTACCGAGCCGCGGCCCAAGCCGTGGTCGGGCGGACCGTTGCCGGCGTCGCGGTACGCGACCCGCGCTTCGTGCGCGGCGGCGTGGCACCGGGCGAGCTGGCGTCCCGGGTGACCGGGCGCCGGGTGACGGCGGCACGCCGGCGCGGCAAGCTGCTGGTGCTGGACCTCGGTGGGGGGCGGTCGCCGGCGGTCGGAGGGCTGCGCCTCGGTCTCCGGTTCGGGATGACGGGGCGGCTGCTCGTCGACGGTGCCGGACCGATCGAGCGGCTGCTCCACTCGAGCGGCCGTGCCGAGCCGCGCTGGGACCGGCTGGTGCTCCGGTTCGTCGGCGACGGCGAGCTCGTGGTCCGTGACCCGAGGATGCTCGGCGGCGCCGTGCTCGATCCCGACGAGGACGCCCTGGGCCCGGACGCCCTGACGCTCACGCTGGCCGAGCTGGCCACGGCCCTCGACCGGAGCGCAGCGCCGCTCAAGGCGCGGCTGCTCGACCAGTCGAAGGTGGCCGGCATCGGCAACCTGGTCGCCGACGAGCTGCTGTGGCGGTCCGGGCTGGCGCCGGCGCGCCGCGCCGGATCGCTGGACGAGGCGGAGCGCCGGCGTCTGGCCCGGGCCGCGCCGTCGACGCTGCGCCTGCTCATGCGCCGCGGCGGGTCGCACACCGGGGACCTGATGCCTGCACGGGCGCCCGGCGGGCGCTGCCCGCGCGACGGCGCCGAGCTGCGACGGTCGACGGTCGGTGGCCGGACGACGTGGTGGTGCCCGCTCCACCAGCACTGAGCGAGCGGGTGGCGGCCGCCGGCGCTGCCGTGGGTGCCGGAGCGGTTGGCGGTCGCCGGCGCTGCCGTGTCAGGTCACCGGGGTGCGGGTCGCCCCGGTGCGCGGAGCGCGGCCGGCCGTCGACCTCGTCGCCGGGCGGGCGGCCCGCTGGCGGCCGGCGTGGCGAGCGGCGGGCCGGACATCTCGTGGTCCCTCCACTTCGGCGGGCGCATCCGGCCCCAGGTGGAGTCGGCGCTCACCAGCGGGCCGAACGGCGTGCGCATGCGCACCTCCGTGTCCAGCCGTTGCAGCAGGGCCACGGCGGGCCACGCGAGCAGCAGGACGACGGCCGCGCCGAAGGCGAGCCCGGCGGCGACATCGGCGGGGAAGTGCATGCCCACGTACACCCTGCCGAAGGCGAGCAGCAGGCCGAGCACGGTGGCGATGCTCGCCAGGATCCACCGCCGGGCCAGCCACAGGCCGGCGATGACGGCGCCGGCCACCGTCGCGTGCCCGCTCGGGAAGCTGTACTCGCTGGTCCGGGCAGCGAGCACCTCGACGTGCGGCAGCACCAGGTAGGGGCGCAGCTCGGCGAACACGGGCTTCAGGACGTAGTGCGACACCGCCCACGCGATCACGGTCCCCGCTGCGGCCCACAGGACGAAGGCGACGGCGCGGTCGGGGTGGCGGTCGCGGCGGGCGACCCACCAGGCCAGGAGCACGAGCAGTCCCAGCACGACGGCGCCGGCGTCGTGCGCGTACACGCGCATGAAGCCGTGCAGCCAGCTCGTGTCGCGGGCGAAGCGGTTGACGTCCAGGAACCAGCGGTCGTCGAGCGACAGCGCCGCGAGCGGGTGCATGCGCCCGAAGCTAGTTCGCGTGCCGTTCACCCGACGACCACGGTGCGGGCCCCGCCCGGCCGGGGAGGCGACCCGGTGCCGCCGGGGTCAGCCGCCCAGCTCCGCCAGCACCTTGGCGGCGTGGCCGTCGGCCCGGACGTTGTACCAGGCTCGCTGCACGGAGCCGTCGGGGCCGACGAGGAACGTGGACCGGATGACACCCACGGTCTTCTTGCCGTACAGGGTCTTCTCCCCGTAGGCGCCGTAGGCCGCCATCACGGAGCGGTCGGCGTCGGTGAGCAGCGGGAAGGTCAGGCCGTACTTCTGGCGGAAGGCTCGGTGCTTCTCCGCCCCGTCCGGCGAGATGCCGAGCACCGCCGCGCCGCCACGGGAGAACGCCTGCAGGTTGTCGTTGAACTGGCAGGCTTCCTTGGTGCACCCGGGCGTGTCGTCCGCCGGGTAGAAGTACACGACCACGGGCCCGCCGGCGAAGTCGTCGAGGGCGACGGGAGCGCCGTCCTGGTCGGGCAGCGTGAAGGCGGGGGCGCGGTCCCCCGGGGCGAGCTTGGCCATGGCGCCGTCCTCCTGGTCCCGGGCCCGTCGACCGGGCCTCCGGCGTCGAACGCTACCGTGCCGCGCCGGCCGGCGGTCCGGCGAAACCGCACTCCGGAGCATCGTGCACACGATCCGTCACCTGCCGGTCGCGACCCGCTAGACTGGGTCGCAGGTGGAGTGGTCAGGCCTGAGAACCGGGTTCTCCCGAGGCCGCCACCGCCGGGGTCTTCCTCACGTCTCTTCGTGCACTGCGGAGCCAGGGCCAGCGGAGCCACTCGAGGTGGGCCCGCCCCGAGGGGCGCTCCGGGCGCTCCTCGGCCCGACGACGCATGACGAGCACGAACGAGGAGATCGATGGCAACGACGAACACGGGTCCGCGCGCGGGCGCGGTGACGGCGGCTGGCGTGGAGCCGGGGGCCCACGGCCCTGAGGGACGGCAGGCCGGCGGCGGGGACCATCCGGGCGCTGCGCCCGGCACGACGTTCGCCTCGCTGGGCGTGGCCCCCGAGCTGGTCGCCGCCCTCGCCGGGCAGGGGATCGACGCCCCGTTCGCGGTCCAGGCGCTGACCCTGCCCGACGGGCTGGCCGGTCGCGACGTGTGCGGCAAGGCGAAGACCGGTTCCGGCAAGACGCTGGCGTTCGGCCTGCCGCTCCTGATGCGCATCGCCAAGGCCGACCCGAAGCGGCCCCGCGGCCTGGTGCTGGTGCCCACCCGCGAGCTGGCCATCCAGGTGCACGAGGTGCTGGCGCCCCTGGCCGAGGCGGCGGGCCGCCGGGCCGTCGTCGTCTACGGCGGGGCCGACATCGACCGGCAGGTGAAGAAGCTCGGCAAGGGCTGCGACGTCGTCATCGCCACGCCCGGCCGGCTCATCGACCTGAACGAGCGCGGCGAGATCGCCATGGCCGACGTGGAGGTCGTCGTGCTCGACGAGGCCGACCGGATGGCGGACATGGGGTTCCTGCCGCAGGTCGACTGGCTGCTGCGGCGCATCGAGCGCCCGCACCAGACCATGCTGTTCTCCGCCACCCTGGACGGGGACGTGGACCGCCTGGTGCGCCGCCACCTGAAGGACCCCGTCCGCCACCAGGTCGAGGCGGCGGTCCCGACCGTGGAGTCGATGCAGCACCGCTTCCTGCAGGTCCACCAGATGGACAAGGTCCGCACCGCTGCGGCGATCTGCCACGCCGCCCACAAGGCCATCGTGTTCGTCCGGACCAAGCGTGGCGCCGACCGGCTGGTGGAGCAGCTCCAGCGCGAGAAGGTCAGGGCGGCCGCCATCCACGGCGACCTGCGCCAGGCCAGCCGCGAGAAGGCCATGGTGGACTTCTCGTCGGGCAAGCTGCCGGTGCTCGTCGCCACCGACGTGGCGGCCCGGGGGCTCGACATCGACGACGTCGACGTGGTCGTCCACTACGACCCTCCTGAGGACCACAAGGCGTACCTGCACCGCTCGGGTCGCACCGCCCGCGCCGGCGGCAGCGGTGTCGCGGTCACCCTGGTGCTGTGGGACCAGGTCATGGAGGTCGAGCGGATCCAGAAGCGGCTCGGCATGCGCATGCCGATCGTGGAGATGTTCTCGAACGACCCGCGCCTGGCCGACCTGTCGGCCTGGGAGCCGGCCGAGGGCGCGGCTTGAGCTCCGCCACCGCCGGCAGCGCGCCCGCACCGGCGGCCGGCGACGGCAGCGACGGCGTCGTCCGGGTGCTCGTGGTGACCGCCCACCCCGACGACGTGGACTTCGGCATGGCCGGCACGGTGGCCACGTGGACCGCCGCCGGGGTGGACGTCACCTACTGCGTGTGCACCGACGGCGACGCGGGCGGCTTCGACCGCTCCGTGTCGCGGCCGGCCATGGCGCAGGTCCGCCGCGACGAGCAGCGTGCCGCCGCCAAGGTCGTTGGGGTCGAGCACGTCGAGTTCCTCGGGTACCCCGACGGACGCCTGGCGCCGACGATCGAGCTGCGCCGCGACATCAGCCGGGTCATCCGCCAGGTCCGTCCCGACCGGGTGGTGTGCCAGTCCCCCGAGCGCCGCTGGGACCGGATCTTCGCCAGCCATCCCGACCACCTCGCCGCCGGCGAGGCCTCGGTGTGCGCCGTCTATCCCGACGCCCGCAACCCGTTCGCCCACCCGGAGCTGCTCGACCCCGAGGGGCTGGAGCCGCACACGGTCGCCGAGCTGTGGCTGATGGCGTCGGGGCGGCCCGACCGCCACGTGGACGTCACGGCCACCGCCGAGCAGAAGCTGGCCGCGCTGAGGTGCCACGCCAGCCAGCTGCCCGACGTGGCGGCGATGGAGGAGCGGGTGCGAGGTTGGCTCGCGGCAACGGCGGCGGAGGCCGGCCTGCCGGCGGGCCGCCTCGCCGAGGCGTTCCAGGTGGTGCGCACCGGCTGAACCGGCTGACCGGCCCGATGGCGGGCCGGTCGCTGCCGTGGTGGCGGGGGCCGGTAGTGGGTCAGTTTGAATCCGGCGCCCGCTAGGCGCCCGGGGCCAGCTCCCCTAGGCTGGAACCATGCCGAAGCGGTCAAGCAAGCCCCGCGACCTCAACGCCATGGCTGCCGCCATCGTGGGGCAGGCCACCGACGAGGAGCCCGCACCCGACCCGTACGAGGGGAAGAACCCCGCCGCCGTGGAGCTGGGCAGGCGCGGGGGGAAGAAGGGAGGGAGGGCGCGGGCCGACAAGCTCACCGCCGAGGAGCGTTCCGAGCAGGCCCGGAGGGCCGCGTTGGTGCGTTGGCGGACGCCCCGGTAACGAGGGTGAGTTGCGGGGCTCGTGGTGGCGTCGATTGCTCCCCTCCACCGGCCACCTGGGTCATCACCAACCCGAACACCAGCTGGTCGAACTCCTCCCGGGGGATGCTCAGGTCCGCAGCGATCGCAGCGGGGGTGACCC
Organism: Actinomycetes bacterium; assembly: GCA_021798135.1. Taxonomy (GTDB): domain Bacteria; phylum Actinomycetota; class Acidimicrobiia; order Acidimicrobiales; family UBA8190; genus JAJZYI01. Next base: position 21,664 of record JAJZYI010000005.1, read on the forward strand.
CTTCGCCCCGCATCACAGCCAGAACCCGTGGCAACACCTCAGACACCTCGCGTGGCATTTCCTCTGGCTCGGACTTGGAAAACCCACGCTGAGCGAGGCTGATGAAGATCTGGCGGTACTGCCATTCGGTGAGTAAGCCGAGCCCGTGCATCCGGTGGGCGAGGGCCGCTGCTGAGACTTTCCACGTCAGCTTGAGGTGGATGATCTGGTCAAGAGACGCGCCACGCGGGGCATTGGCTAGGACGCTTCCCCTCGGCATCAAGAACGTGGACGCGAAGGTCTCGGCCTCCTGCTCGTACACCCTACCGCGTGGCGTTTCGTGTCCCCAGTGCAGAACGAGGTGGCCGAGCTCATGCGCAGCATCCATCCGGCTCTTCTCCGCCGTCTTCATCGTGTTCAGGAAGACGTATGGCGTTTCGCTGCGCCAGAAGGAGAACGCGTTGACCTCGGCGTACTCCTCGGCAAGCGAAAACACTCGGACGCCATGGAGTTCAAGCATCTTGACCATGTTCTTCACTGGTCGCTCGCCCACACCCCATTCCGTGCGGAGGGCCAACGCGGCGGTTTCGGGGTCTACGCCGCGCAGCCGTGGAATCGACACGTCAGGGCGATCGAATCGTTCGGCGATCCAGTCGTCGATGGCGAGGGCCAAGGCGCCGGCCCCGAGTGCCTGGTCTCGCTTGTGCGCGGGGAGACGGCTGAGTGCCCTGAAGCTCGCGCCCCACACCGGGGGTTCTTCGAGGTCTCGGCCTGAGAAGAAACCGATCGGGAAGGCGAGGACCTGCGCAATCTTCCGCAGACTCAGGAGCGACGGCACCTTTTCACCCGCCTCGTAGCTGGTGAGTATCCTCACGGACAGCCCGGCCCGGGTAGCCAGCTCCTTCTTCGTTAGACCACGACGCTTGCGGGCTAGAACCAATCTTGAAGGCGTGAAGTCCATGACCCTCTAGCCGGCGGAACGGCGGTGGACGGGGACCGTCTCCTCGTGCTCATCCTCGAGCTCGTCGTGCGGTGCAGACGGCGGCGTCGAGAGTTCAACGGCGGGGAGGATGATCCGCTCGTGCCACTCGGCTACGAACCCATTCTCGCGGATGTGGGTCGGCAGCGAGAGCTCGACACGGACCTCGTCCTCCTCCTCGTCGATGAAGTAGAGGAGCGCCCACGTTCTCGCGGTCGATCGGTCCGGTGCCGCCTTGGCGAAGTCTGCGCTGATCTCAGCGAATGAGCGTTGGTTCCATGCGACGGCGTCCTTCGTGGCCGGTCCCTTCGCGCTGCGCGTCGTCGGGCTGTCGCCAAGGCGCCCGGTGTTCTCGTCGCCCGCCGCCACGACGACCGACACGCTGCCGTCGGCGCTGGTGGTGAGGGCCTGTCCGCGTACGCCTCGCGCCTTCCAGCCGCTGGGCACCATCCGGTCACGAAGGGCGCGCGTGATCTTGCCCCAGCCAAGAATCCCGGGCAGTTGGGCTGGGTCGTGCCCCGTACAGCCGATGACGGGTGCCACGCCCTCCCGGACAGCGTCACGCAGCACCTGCACGGCCATGCCCATCCCGTGCAGTCGACCGACGACGTCGGTCTCCTCGACTAGGACCTCTGGGTCCATGGGACCCTCCCCTCTCGTGGGCGGTTCCTGAAACGGTACCACATTCGAGGTCCAGGAACCGGAACCCCCAAGTTGACTTTCGGCTGAGCGATCAAGCATGATGGTCAGTATGAACAGGCTCTCCACCGAACGCCGGGGCCAGGTGATCTCCTGCCTGGTGGAGGGCATGAGCATCCGTGGCACCGTCCCGGTGACCGGCGTGGCGAAGAACACGATCACGAAGCTGCTCTGCGACCTGGGGGAAGCCTGCTCGGACTACCAGGACCTGGAGCTGCGCAACCTGGAGTGCCCGGTCATCGAGTGCGACGAGATTTGGTCCTACTGCTACTCCAAGCAGAAGAACATCCCCGAGGAGCACCAGGGGACCTTCGGCTACGGGGACGTGTGGACCTGGACGGCCATCGACGCCGACACGAAGCTGGTCCCGAGCTGGCTGGTGGGCGAACGCACCAACAAGGACGCCTACACGTTCCTGATGGACCTCAAGTCCCGGCTGCGGAACAACCGGGTCCAGATCACCACGGACGGCCACACGCCCTACCTGACGGTGATCGAGCCCCTGTTCGGCGCGGACAGCGTGGACTTCGCCATGCTCCAGAAGATCTACGGGGCCGGAGCGAAGCCCGACAGCCCGGCTCACACCTACAGCCCGCCAACGTGCACGGGGATCGACGTGCGGATCATCGCGGGCGACCCGGACCTCGACCGCATCTCCACCAGCTACGTGGAGCGCCAGAACCTGACAATGCGGATGGGGATGCGCCGGTTCACCCGGCTCACGAACGGGTTCTCAAAGAAGGTCGAGAACCTGGCCCACGCAGTCAGCCTCCACTACATGCACTACAACTTCGCCCGGCCCCATCAGACCCTGACGAAGCAGGCCGAGGGGAAGAAGACCACCCCGGCCATGGCCGCGGGCGTCGCGGACCACGTGTGGTCGGTGTGGGAGATCGCCGGGCTACTGGATTAGGCAGATGCAGCGGCTGCGCGCTGCATCTGCCTAATCGCCTCCTCGACCTGGTTTATGGCATCGACTCGCGCGTCGTCGGAGACCGGGGCCGCCTCGCCGTGCCTGCGGGCGATCTCGATCATCTCGTCGATGTATGCGACAGCCTGGGCCGGAAGCGTGTCGAGGGTGCTCATGCTGTTAGTTCCTTCCATAGGTCGTCCAGTATGAGATCGCCAAAGCGGCTAAACCAGTACTTCTGCGTCAACTTCCTACCCGACAGGTAGGTGAGCAGCACGGGGAGGATGCGGAGGGCGGGTTCCAAGATCATGATCACGTCGTCCACGCGAACCGGAAGCCCGGTCACGGCGACCATCGACTCCGTGTGGTTGAACGCCGACTGGGCCATCGCCCGGAACATCGCCTTATTGGTTTCGTAGAACTTCACCAGCCCTACGTTCACCAGGGATTGGTATTCCTCGACGGTCAGCGACACGATCACACGCCCCACATAAGGCGCCACACGACAAGTGCTGTTGCGGCGGCGAGTCCGACGACCTGGACGAGGAAGGCGACGACCGCCAGCGTGTACAGCCCGCCCAGGGTGCCCAGGTCGATAAGCCACCAGGTAGCTGCGCCAACGGAGAGCAGGCCGATCATGAAGTCCCCGGTGACCAACAGCCCGAGTCGTCGATAGCGCGACTTCACCTCGGGCGTGACGACACCCAGCGATTGGAACGTGCTCACAACCAAACCGAGGAAGACCAACGTCAAGCCGCCTAAGCCTGCTGCCGAGGCCAGCACCGCGAGGACCACGTCCTTGTGCGCCACGACCGCGAACCCCGCCAGGCTCCCCACGAGGGAGAACACTAGCCACGGGACTCGGCTGGTGGCGGGATGGTTCGGTCCTCACGCCGCCACCGTACAGACCGGGCGTAACGAGCCGATTCAAACTGACCCCCTACCCGGGGGCATGGCCGTCCCTGTCCTTAGATAGCCTAAGGATATGCCGACCTCCCGACCCGTCCGGGACCTCGACGGTGCCGCCAGCGCGGCTGCGCGGGACGGAGGCACCGGAGCAGAGGCGCGCCGCCGGGCCGGCAGGGCGGTGGCGTGGCTCGCCAAGCAGGTCGAGGTGGCCCTTGCCGGCGCCGACCTGACGCTCGCCCAGTACCGGGTGCTCGGGCTGCTGGCCGAGGGCAGCGCCATCTCGTCGGCCATCTCCGAACGGCTGGCGGTGCGCCCCCCGAGTGTCACCGTGCTGGTCGACGGGCTGGTGGCCAGGGGTCTGGTCGACCGGACGGCGGACACCGGGGACCGGCGTCGCGTGCCGGTGGCCGTCACGCCGGCCGGGCGGGACGCGCTGGCGGCAGCGGACGCCGCGGTCGGGGCCCGCCTGGTCGAGATCGCCGCCTGGCTGGGGGACGGCGACGGGGGTCGGGGAGCCGTCGAGGACCTGGCGCGGTGGTCGGGCGCACTGGCCGCGCGCCACCTGGCCGGCCAGGGGGGTCCCCGGTGACGACCGCCGCCGGCGCGCTGGCGGCGGACGGAGCGCCCGAGGGAGCACCGACGGGCCACGGCGCCCCCAGGGCGACCGTCGACCCGGACGGGTCGAAGTCGTGGCTGCGCCGCGCCCTGCCCATCGTGCGGGCGCACCGCGGGACGTTCGTGGCGGCGTTGGTCCTGTCGTTCGCCGGGCTGGTCGTCCAGGTCCAGGTGCCCCAGCTGCTGAACCAGGCGATCTCCGACGGCGTCGTGCGCCACGTCGTCCCCCTGTCGCACTACGCGTGGTGGGTGGCCGGCCTCGGCCTGGCAGGCGGCGTGATCGGCTTCGCGTCCCGGCTGCTGCTGTTCAGGACGGCCTACGGCATGGAGTACGACCTCCGCAACGTGGTGTACGAGCACCTGAACCGGCTGTCGTTCCCGTTCTACGACCGGGTGCAGGCGGGGCAGCTGATCTCGCGGGCCAACTCCGACATCCGGTCCGTGCACCTGTACCTCACGTTCGCTCCGCTCATCCTGGTCCAGAGCGCCATCGCCGTGGTGGCCTTCGGCTACATGCTCGCCATCGACGCGCCGCTGGCCCTGGTGGCCATGGTGACGATGCCCTTCGTGTACGTGATCGGCAGGAAGATGCGGTCGTCGATGTTCCCCGTCAGCTGGCTCATCCAGGCGCGCCTGGCCGACGTGGCGACCGTCGTGGACGAGAACGTGAACGGCGTGCGGGTGGTGAAGTCCTTCGCCGCCGAGGAGGGCCAGCTGCGGTCGCTCGCCACCGCCGCCCGCCGCGTGCAGTGGGCGACGGTGAAGGACGCCGACCTGCGGTCGCGCTGGGCGCCCGCCATGCAGAACCTGCCCCAGGTCGGCCTGGTGCTGGTGCTGCTCTTCGGCGGCTACCTGGTCATCCAGGGGCGCCTGGGGGTCGGGGCGATCCTGGCCTTCAACGCCTACCTGCTCATGCTGCAGGCCCCGTTCACCATGCTCGGCATGCTGATCATGATGGGCCAGCGGGCAGCCGCGTCCGCCGGGCGCATCTACGAGCTGCTCGACGAGGAGCCGACGGTGGTCGACCGCCCCGGTGCGGTCGAGCTGGCCCGGTGCCGGGGCGGCATCGACGTCGACGACGTCCGGTTCGCCTACGGGGACGGCACGGCGCCCCCGGTCCTCGACGGCTTCACCCTGCACGTGGCGCCGGGGGAGACGGTCGCGCTGGTCGGGGCGACCGGCTCGGGCAAGTCCACGGTCGCCCGGCTGCTGACCCGCTGCTACGACGTCGACGCGGGCGCGGTGCGCATCGACGGCAACGACGTCCGGGACCTGACCCTCGCCAGCCTGCGGCGCAACGTCGGTGTGGTGCTCGACGAGCCGTTCCTCTTCTCGGCGTCGATCGCCGACAACATCGCCTACGGCGATCCCGGCGCGTCCCGCGAGCGGATCGTGGCCGCCGCGGTGGCAGCGGGCGCCGACGGGTTCGTCCGGGAGCTGCCCGCCGGCTACGACACGGTGGTGGGCGAGCGGGGCTACACGCTCTCGGGCGGCCAGCGCCAGCGGGTCGCCATCGCCCGCACCCTGCTCGTCAACCCGCCGATCCTGGTCCTCGACGACGCCACCAGTGCGGTCGACGTGCAGGTCGAGCTGCAGATCCACCAGGCCCTCCGCCAGCTGATGGCGGGGCGCACCACGGTGCTGATCGCGCACCGGCTCTCCACCATCGCCCTGGCCGATCGGGTCGTGCTGCTCGACGGCGGGCGGGTGGCCGCCGAGGGCACGCACGCCGAGCTGCTGGCCGCCACGCCCCGCTACGCCGAGGTGCTCGCGCAGGCCGAGGACCGGGCTGCCCCGGATGCCGCGGGAGCCGTCGCCGGAGCCGCCGCCGGCGCCGGAGCAGGAGCCGCCGCAGGAGCAGGAGCCGGCCCAGGGGGGCGGCAGCGATGACCATGTGGGGTGGCGGGGGCTTCGGCGGGCCCATGGGCGGCGGTCACTCGCCGGGCCGGCCGGGGGGCAACCTGCCGTTCGCCGGCATC